>CAZKGS010000089.1:0-9449 GCA_964552105.1 uncultured Syntrophaceae bacterium | reverse complement strand
ATTGTTGCAGATGACGGCTCAACAGACAATACGGCGGATATTGCTGCCGAAGCAGGCGCCCGGGTCATATTGATCGAGATGAATCTTGGGAAAGGAAATGCATTGAAGGTGCTTTTCCGGAAGGCTATCGATGAAGGATATGATGCCGTAATCAGTGTGGATGCCGATGGTCAGCATGATCCTGCGGATATCCCCCGTTTCATTGAATCGCATCATAACTGCCCTGAAACTGTTATCGTTGGTTCCAGGATGCATGACACACACAAGATACCGAGAGGGCGGTATAATTCGATGCATGTCGCGCGGTTCTACGTTTCTCTCGGCGCGAATCAATTTGTAGAGGATACGCAGTGCGGTTTCCGGCTCTACCCTCTCTCAACAGTCAAAAACATCCTTCTGACAACCGATCGATATGTGACTGAAACGGAATTTTTGTTGAAGGCGGGAGATTCGGGTGTCAAAATAAGACCTCTTGAAATCGAAACGATATATAGCAATAATGTAAGCCACTTCAGACCTGTAGCTGATATTGTTGCCATATCAGTATATGTTATCTCCTATCTCCCCACCAAATGGTTTTTAGAGGCAATATCCTCTGACAGGCCAAACACCTATTCACAGAACAATCTCCGCGATCTCATCGGCAAAAATAAGACATTAGATCTGGCTTTTGATATTTTTTCCGTACTCATCGCTTTTCTTGTTCCTCTCTTTTTCATAATCCTGCGGCTTTTATTGTCTCCTTTTATAAGGAATAATTTTGCTTCAACCCGAAAGCTTCGCTGCGGGTTCTTTAGAATTCTGATTACGACGTATCTGCTTCCTCTCCTCTTGATCATTGCCCCTGTAGAGAAGTTTTTAAACACCTTCGGCATCAAGGTAAGGCTTGTGAACAGCTTTCTTAAATATGTTGTCCCGTCCTTTCCGGGGGGACAGGGAAAGTATATACTGTAAGTATTCGAATCTGCAACATTAACCTATAGAATAATCTAAAAGTAAAAAAAATCAACGATTGTGATCAAAATGCTGCTTTTTCAACTCAGAAAGTAGGCGGTGTAACCGCTGCCAGGAAAATACTTTTCTGTTTGCTTAAATTGACATATGTATGGAGATAGGTGCTGGGATAGTAAATAGTATCGCCCTCAGTAATAATATATCTTTCCGTATCTCCCGTCTGTGTGTTTGTCAATGTTACTTCTATCTTACCCTGAATCATATATGAAAATTCTTCCCCCTCATGGTTAAATGGGCCTATCGTAGTTCCTGGCTCCATAATAAAAAGTCCCGGCCATATTTTTTTGTTTCTTGCCCCTTTTACCAATGACAGAATCTTAACATCATCGGTATCGGAATGAATTCTTTTCGCCTCTTCAGATCTCACAATTCTTGCCTCTTCAGATTTTACAACTTTCACATCGTCAGATGTATCAATAAGATTGTGTATTGCAGTGTCATAACATTTAAGGATCTTCTGTAAATTTGCCAAACTTATGCCCGATTTTCCATTTTCAACCAGACTCAAAAAAGAAACTGAAAGACCTGTGGCATTTGAAACGTCCTGTAAAGTAATACCTTTGGCTGTTCTTAGTTTTTTCAAATGTTTACCAATGTTCTTTGGTCCATTTATGCTAAGCATACGTTTATTCCCCTATGTGCCTTATTTTACTGCATGATAAGTATTCGACATTTTTTGATATCCATATTCTAATCATTACAAAAATAGCAGATTATAACTGAACGTGTCAATCGGTTTTTAATATTTCAAAATATTTTCAGTACAATCCTTTCTTGTTTATACAATTATACCAACTAGATACGTTATTCGTATTTATATATATTGAAAAGAGTTTTAATTATATTAAAAATATTTATTGACATTTAAATATATTGTATATATCCAATAATCAATTCTAATATTTTAAAATATTATTGCAGTATATTAAAATAAAATTTATTGGCACTCTAACCGAAAACTGGCCGGTCAAGAGAACTACCCGAAAGGAGGTGATAGCGGGAAATCAAGCAGCCGTCGCAGATATGAGCATTCTGTGGTTGTTTAGGTGGGAATCTCATGCCAGGAGTTTATTCAAAGCAAAAAACATATTTTTTAAAAAATTCTCGAAAGGAGAACGAATGTTATGGCAAAAGATAAAGTAAATTGGGATTGGGTTAATGAATGGAAGAAAGATGTAAATCCGTTGGGCATGAAGGAAGAATTCAAGTGTCTGTGGATTCCCTACGGACTTCCTGAAGTCACCGATCCCGAAAGCACAAAATATGGTATTGGTGTTGAGGTGCAGCCAAAATGGGATATTCCCAAAAAGGTGTTTGTATCGCAGACGATCGTCGGGGCTTTCTACAGTAAAAAAGGAAACCCCAACCAACCCATTGAAGCAGATGAGATCAGGGATCAAGCCCTTGCGTGTCTCGAGGCCGGGGCACCCAATGTCCACATCCATGTCAGGGATAAAGACGGATACAATGTCCTGGATCCGGAATTGTTCCACTATGTAATCGATCCCATCAGGAAGCAGTACCCCGATCGGCTCGTGTGCGGGTGTATGGTTCCCTTCCAGGAGGGTGAATGGCCGAAATTCATCGAATGTATGGAAGACGGACTGTTCGATCAGACACCGATTAACACGGTGGCGGCATTCTGCGGGGATACCCTCTTCTGCAAACCTCCCCATGTGGCGATCGAAAAAACGAGAATCTGCCAGGAACTGGGCTGTAAGCCGCAGATCGCCGTCTACAGCGATGGTGACATCGATAATGCCGATCGGTATCTGATCAAGACCGGCGTCCTCGAGAAACCCTATTACTGGATTATTCTTCC
Source organism: uncultured Syntrophaceae bacterium (assembly GCA_964552105.1). Lineage (GTDB taxonomy): Bacteria > Desulfobacterota > Syntrophia > Syntrophales > UBA6807 > CAZGAK01. The sequence continues at coordinate 6,613 of CAZKGS010000089.1, read as the reverse complement.
TGCGCTGCCCGGCGGATCGCCCATGCAGAATCCGAAGGCTATGGTGGAAAGCCTGATGCATTTCACCAACCGGATCAGGGAAATCGATGAAGATTCCCAGATCGTGGTCTGTGCATCGGGCAGACCCTCGACGTATCTCACCACGCTTGCACTCCTTCTGGGGCTCCATATCCGTGTCGGTATGGAAGACTCTGTCTGGAAATGGCCCCATCGGGATGAAAAAATCAAAAACAATCTCGAGACATTTCTGGCTACCAAACAGATAGTTGAGTTGCTCGGGCGAGAGATCATCGAACCCGATGAGTGGAGAAAAATGCTGAAAATGAGAAAACCAGGTGGAAAGCTGAAGGCGTAACCATCAGGTTATATTTGCTTGTGAAGGGAGAGATTCTCTCCCTTCACGCATTTTCTGACGAGTAACAAACAATGCATTGTGGAGGCAGAAATAATGAAAAGATTGGAAGGCAAAGTAGCGATTGTGACGGGATCAAGTTCGGGATTTGGCCGCGCCATAGCACTGCAGTTCGCAGCGGAAGGGGCAAAGGTTGTGTGCTCCGATCTCAAGCCGGATGCGGATCAGAAAGGATTCGAAACCGATATTCAAACTTCTACGGATGAAACAATCAGGGCGGCGGGTGGCGAAGCCATCTTTGTAAAATGCGATGTCACAAAGTCAAAAGAGGTAGCGGCACTTGTCGCGGCAGCAATCGACAAATTCGGTAAACTCGATATTATGGTAAATAATGCAGGAATATATCGAGGCGGTAAACTCTTGCATGAGTTTGCGGAAGAAGATCTGGATGCCTGCTTTAACGTCAATGTCAAGGGATCGTTTTTCGGTGCCCAGGAAGCGGTCAAGCAGTTTTTGAAACAGGGGAATGGTGGTAATATCATTAACCTCGTTTCCACGGCCGGCCTGGGAGGTTATCCGAAGCAGTCCGTATATAACATATCAAAAGGTGCAGCCGCAAATCTTACGAATTCACTGGCCGTCGAATATGGAAGAGACAAGATCAGGGTGAACGGAATCTGCCCGACATACGCTAAGACCGCCCTGACCAGGGATCTCTACGATGACAAGGATTTTGATAAAGTTTTTGTAGAAAGCATTCCGTTAAAACGGTGGGGCGAGGTGGAAGATATTGCCAATCTGGCCGTCTTTCTGGCGTCCGATGAATCTGATTACATCCATGGCGACCTGATCAAGGTCGATGGAGGTGAACGACTTTCTCGATATTCGGTGTAGCGATTAATACTGTGGTAATGCTGACTATTTTCTATTAACGTAATCACATAGAAACTGAGGAGGACTACATGAAAAGATTAGAAGACAAGGTAGCAATCGTAACGGGAGCTAGTTCCGGTTTTGGACGGGCGATAGCGAAAGCATTTGCGGAAGAAGGAGCGAAAGTGGTTTGTTCCGACCTGCGCCCTGAAGCCGCGGAAGGCGGGTATGAAAGCGATATCAGTATACCAACCGATGAGGCGATTCGGAAAGCCGGCGGTGATTCCATATTCGTGAAATGCGATGTGACGAAAGTTGATGAAGTGGCGGCTCTCGTTAAAGCGTCAGTCAAGAAGTATGGCAAACTGGATATCATGATGGCAAATGCAGGCGTCTTTACCGTTATGGCCAAGATTCACGAGAAGACCGAGGCACAATATGACTTAACCATGAATGTCAATGTCAAGGGTGTATGGAATTCCGACCAGCAGGCAATCGTCCAGTTTCTGAAACAGGGGAAGGGTGGCAAGGTTCTGAATCTGGTCTCAATCGGCGGCTTAATCGGGTTGGCTAATGAACCGGCATACTGTGCATCCAAGGGTGCTGCGGCGAATCTGACACGGCAGTTGGCCGTTGATTATGGACTGGACGGGATCACCGTCAATGGGATCTGCCCTAATTTCGCAAACACGGCCATGTGTCGACCCTACTATGAACAAGATGAAATTAAAAAGTATCTTGAGGATGTAACACCGTTAGGCCGGTGGGCGACCGCGGAAGATATATCTAAGTTGGCGGTGTTCCTGGCATCTAGCGATGCCGATTATATTACCGGTGCGCTGATACCGATTGACGGTGGTTACACCGCACGGTAATTACAATAAACATTTTTGGAAGAGGGAAATTTTATTTCTTTCCCTCTTCCAAAAAACTTGAAGGAGAACATCATGCTGGATTTGGTACGAGACATGATTCACCTGCCCGGACTATCAGGCTACGAGTCCCCTGTCCGGGAATTTATTATTGAGCGTGTTAAAGGATTAGCTGCGGTCACGGTTCACCCGATAGGAAATCTGACAGCCACTGTCGGGTCCGGCTCCCCGCGAATCCTCTTTTCGTCCCACATGGACGAGATTGGAATGGTCGTGAGCTACATTGAGGAAAACGGTTTCCTTAGAATACGCAAGATAGGTATGGTTGATGACCGGCTTCTGGTCGGTCGTGCAGTCAAAATTATCACCGAAGCGGGGAAGATTCCCGGTGCTATCGGGATTCGACCGCCCCACCTGATGACATCGCTCGACGACTTCGAAAAGAGTCGAGATGTTCCCACCTGGGATAACATTCTCATCGACGTAGGGACGTCATCCCGTGAAGAGACAGAGGATCTCGGGATCAAAATCATGGACTCGATTGTCTTCAGGAAAGATTTTATAATACTGAACGAGACCAGGTGGGCTGCCCGGGCATTGGATGATCGCTTCGGTTGTGCCCTACTGATGAAAACGCTTGAAGCGGTGTCAGAGACGGATCTTGATCGAGAGATTACCTTTGCATGGACAGTTCAGGAAGAGATCGGAGCTATAGGAGGCCAGGCATTATCTAAGCGGGATGCGTGGGATATCATGTTTGCCGTGGACAGTTACTCCAGTGCCGATGTTCCGGGGGTTCCTCTGCACTATGGACCATCGGTTCTCGGAAATGGACCGATCCTTCGCATGATGGACCACCATTCGATATCAACACCGGGGCTTGCCCGATGGGTCATCGACCTTGCCCGAAAGGAAGAGATACCCCTGCAGGTAGGACCGACGGGTGGGTACACCGATGGGAAACACTTCCTTTCCATGGGGATTCCCATGCTCATGCTTGCCATTCCGGTTCGATACATGCACTCGCCTGTTGAGATGATTGACCGGAGAGATCTCGAGGGGCTGTTCGATCTCATGCTCGCCATCATACGAGCAGACAAAACTGATTTACTTGCTCTGGCAAGTGAAAAAACGGTGAAATACCCCAATGAATTATAATGAATCGGGTGTGAATCGGGTGACACCTTACCTATTTCTCTCAAATGGAAACAGGTAATGTGTCACTTGATTTTCACATATTCGTCCTTGTTTCTTGAAATTTCTTGACAATTATTGCAACAGGCGTATTATTTAAATGTTACGTTTATTCAGATATGTTTCATAACCGGGTTTACTTCTACTAAAAAGAGGAAACTGTGGACGGATTATAACAAAACCCCGTTTCTCATAAAGAGACGGGGTTTTGTTATTTTTGGATGAAATAGCTGTCACTGGATATAGTATGTCATATCATTGATGATAATAAGGGTCGGGCAAATTTGCCTGAAAGTGCAGCTAATATCAACTTATCAGGGCAAATCGGCCTGTTAATCAATGGTTCCTCAAGGCGCTTCGCGCCTTGAGGAATGCCGAGTTGCCGGATACCCGGCCGACCGAATGGTTCTCCGGCGCGGAGCGCCTTGCGAACCAATCGTTCGACCGGCAAATTTTCCTGCATAATCGGACGCTCCGCGCCCATTATGCCGCTAAAATTTGCCCGTCAACTCGGCAATAGGCCGCCGGTAGCCATTGCATCAGTAGGAACTGGCCGAAACTCGCCCGTCCTCTTCTGCGTCAGCGAGTGGGGATCTGACAATTACTTACAATCAAAAAGGAGGTAAATCCCATGATAGAAGTAAACAAAACTTACGATCTACTGCCAGGCATAGACCAGCAAGCTTACCTTGAATATGCCAAGGGGGCATTTGCCACAATGTTGAAAGCCCCTGGTCTTGTTGAAATCCGTGTTTACCGCAGTCTGTTGGGCTCGCCCCAGGTACGATTAACTCTTCTGTGGCAGACTCTGGCCGACTGGGCGAAGTTTGCAGAAAGCCCCGAACGGCAGAGGCTTGACTCCGGGCTCCTTAAGTTCGCAAATAACATTGGTATCGAGCTCTGGGGGCCATCTCCGGCTGTGCCAGAGCCTCTCCGTCCCAGCAAGTAAATTAGTGAACATTAGGCGAGAAGCGCAGAGCGCCATGGTAATTCGCGTAATTCGCGGACACGTAATTCGCGGGACACAATACTTAATTTATTAAAATAGTTTGTGGTCTCATATTAGTAAGTGTTCAATAATATTAGCAAGTTCGCTTAACAAATCACTGCACCTGACCGCCAACAGCGTGGCGGTTTTTAAAATGCCCTGCCCCGCATCAAAGCAGGTGGTTTTTTAAGATTTAGAGCTACGCAGTGTTGGCGGCAGGTGAGCTTGCCGTTAGATGGCGCAAGTGGAAGTATTTTCGATAGTAGACAACCAATGATGGTTTCTTTCAAATTTAGCATAGGAGTGGGAAAATATGAAGGGTGATAAATTTGAGTTCATTATCGTTGGATCAGGAGCAGGTGGAGCTACACTGGCAATGGAGTTATCCAAAAGGGGCAAGCAGGTCCTGATAGTGGAGAGAGGGAAATATGAGGAGAAAATCGGAACCTTTCGGGATTCCCTGCGGTACTTTGATGGGAACAAACTGACGAAGATGCCTGCAAAGGCTAAGGAGGGTGCGATTCTGTATAGAACCATGATGGCCGGGGGCTCTACTGTCGTTTCCTGCGGTAACGGGGTTCGCTGCCTGGAAGAAGAGCTGGCAGGCTTCGGGATCAATCTCGATGCGGAATTTGCGGAGGCAGAGGGGGAGATGAAGATTGCTCCCTACGATGAGCGACGCCTGTCAAAAGGTTCCAAGAAAATCCTGGAGGCATCCAGAGAGCTGGGTTATGGTATGGAACCAATGCCCAAGTTCATCGATCCTGCAAAATGCAGGCGGTGTGGAGGGTGTAATTTGGGCTGTAAATACAATGCCATGTGGACGGCTCTGGATTTTTTGGATGAGGCTACGAGAAACGGCGCCGAAATTGTATATAACACCAGAGTTCAAAAGGTGATAGTGGAGAATGGAAAGGTGAAGGGCATCAGTGGGACAGGTCCCCGTGGAAGTTTCGAGATCCGGGCAGATGTGGTCATCCTTGCTGCTGGTGGGGTGGGAACACCCGTGATCCTGCTGAAATCGGGAGTCGAGGACGCAGGTTCTGGTTTCTTTATGGATCTACTTGTGAGTACTTATGGGGTAACTAAAGATCTTAGCCAGACCAATGAGCCGACAATGTCGCTTGTCTATCATGGATCCCACAATAACAGGGGTTTCATCTTGTCTCCCTTTTTGAATCAGTCAAGGCTTGTAAGGTACATCGAGTTGGGGGTGAAAGGCATTCTTCTGCCTACAGATCGCTTGCTTGGCATAATGAACAAGATTGCTGATGATCCGGTCGGCCGTGTCTATGCCGATGGAACATTCTCCAAGCCGGTGACTGAGAATGACTGGGCAACGCTAAGGGAGGGCTCCTCGATATCCAAGGAGATATTGGTCAAAGCAGGTGCAGATAGCAACTCTATTGTAGTCTCGAAGGTGCAGGGCGGTCATCCCGGGGGGACCGCTGCTATTGGCAAGGTCGTGGATAGAGATCTGCAAACCAAGATAGATAACCTTTTCATTTGTGACGCCAGCGTTTTCCCTACGTCTCCTGGCCTGCCCCCAATACTTACGATTGTTGCCTTGGCCAAGAGATTAGCGACGACACTCGCGCCATAATTCATCCACTATGCAGCGATAGCGAAGCCTCATCTAACGAGCGATTGAAGATGAACTTGGGAAAGGGAAAGGGGTCAAATCTCCGTTTGAGAGCGCCGATTAAAACCGGCAAGAAGTAGGGACTGTGGGAAGAATGGGGGCAGGCCTTTACTATTGACTGGCAGGTTTAACTTTGGTAAGTTTCAAACATGGCACGACCTGTCCGCATAGAATACTCCGGTGCCTAGTATCATGTAACCTGTCGGGGAAATGAGAAGACAGCGATCTTCGGTGACGATACCGACAGGATCACCCTTCTTGAGATCCTTGCCACCAGTTTAGAACTTTTCCATGCAGAATTGCATGCCTATGTCCTGATGGACAATCACTTCCATATTGTCCTCACAACCCATGAAGCCAATCTAAGCAAAAGGAGGTGGGTGCCTTCTGTGCTTTTTGAGCCTTTCGTGAAAATCATCGAATTTTCTCTTTTGATTATCGTTCAATTTCTCTCTGATCCGCCGGAAGCTGTCAGCTATGATTGCCCTGATGTGGGGATCGGTTTGTGTTTTGATTTCATGAATCCTGTTATGTGATTCCTGTAAAATGTTTTTTATTTCGACTTTTTGAGAATCCGTGAGGGCAAGATCGCGAGCCATTTTTGCAAGCAATGTTTCCACTCGTGCCTTCTCGCCCTTTCTGAAAAAATCTGAAAGTTTATAATGGATGTACTGCTGCATTCCCAGTGAACC
>CAZKGS010000088.1:5735-9521 GCA_964552105.1 uncultured Syntrophaceae bacterium | reverse complement strand
TATATTGCGTCCTACCTTTCAATGGTAAAGTTAAATATCTTGCCAGTCGATTTAACCTTAAACCATTGAACTTCTTTTCGTGTATGAATAACCGCTCTTTAATGCAGCAATTTTGAACATAAGAATCGCATATTGTCATTGCCTGCTTAGACCTTCAACTGTCAACAGCTGCTAAGCAATCTTATTTGCCAAGGTTTTGTTTGCTTTGGGTGCAGGTGATGCGAAGGTCGGGGCCAAAGGAAATGATCAGTAGTGGTAGCGCAACTGGGCGATATGAATTGCATTTTCAGATACTTTATAAACGAACCTGTGTTCATCAGTAATTCGTCGGGACCAGTAACCGGAAAGAGCATGTTTAAGTGGTTCCGGTTTTCCAATACCCTCAAATAGATTTTGTTTTGTTTCTTTGATGAGGGTATTGATACGACGAAGAACCTTTTTATCGGTTTTCTGCCAAAAGATATAATCATCCCAGGCGTGGTCAGAAAAGGTGAGCTTCACTCTAAAAGTTCCTTTTCGGTTCCTTTGTCGTTTTCAAGTTGGGCGATAGATTCAATCAAACGCCTGGTGTTTTTTGGTGACCGTAAGAGATAAGCCGTTTCTTCAAGGGCTTCATAGTCCTCAAGTGACATAATGACCACAGAGTCAGAGGTTTTACGTGTTACGATTATCGGCGCGCGGTCTTTACATACTTTTTCCATTGTTTTTGCAAGGTTTTGCCTGGCGGCTGTATAGGTTATGGCTTCCATAAAGCACCTCCTGTACAGCTTATTGTACATATAAGAATGCTGTTGTCAAGCGCATATTTGGAGCCCCAACAAGCCAGTGCCCCATATGCAAAAGGACAGGGCTTTTAGAAATTCACCGCTTTTCTCGCCTTTTCCACTGGTGACCGACGGCGTTATCTTGATTCCGTTCTTCTGAGAAATCATTACAAATGGTCAGGGATGGTTATGGTGCCGGTCTTGATCGCTGCAGATCATTATTGAAGCGGTATAATCTGATAATCTTCCTGGTAGAAGTTGTGTTCAACTTTAATGAGGATTTTTTTATTTAGTTCTTTCTCCAGTTTTTCTATCGTATTTCTTTCATCTTCAAGAAGGAGGTCCGCCACATCCGGATGAACAAGAACACAGATTGCCTTATCAAAATGGATTGTTCTTTCCCTGAGAAGTTCTCTGAAAATCTCGTAGCATACGGTTGTTTTTGATTTTACTACACCCATACCTTCACAGCACGGACACGGTTCGCACATGATTTTTTCGAGGCTTTTCCCTTTCCTCTGGCGGGTCATCTCTATAAGTCCCATTTCCGATATCTTCTGAATCTTTGTCTTGCTTTTGTCTTTTTCCATTTCTTTCATGAGGGCATTAAAAACTTTTTCCCTGTTTAGCTCACTTTCCATGTCTATGAAATCGATAATAATAATTCCCCCAATATTTCTAAGACGAATCTGGTAAGCTATTTCTTTTAATGCCTCCAGGTTTGTGTTCAGGACGGTTTCTTCCAAATTTCTTTTCCCTACATATTTTCCCGTATTGACATCTATCGTGCAGAGAGCTTCCGTCTCTTCTATGATGATATATCCCCCTGATTTCAGCCAGACTCTCTTGTTCAGGGCCCTCTTTATATCCAGTTCAATTCCAAAGGCATCAAAGATCGGTTGCTCATCATCATAAAGTTTAATATTGTATTTCACATTGGGGAGAAAGGTCTCCATAAATTCAATGGTCCTTTGATATTCCTCCTTCGAATCGATAACGATTCTTTCTATATCTTCCGTAAAAAAATCACGTATCGCCCGCAGAGTTATGCCGATATCCTTGTGGACCAATCCCGGGGCACCGGTGTGGTCCCTTTTCCTTCTAATAGTTTCCCAAAGTCTTGAGAGATATTCAACGTCTTCTCTTAATTCATCTTTCTCCTTGCCATCGCTTACCGTTCTCGCTATGAGACCATGTCCTTCAGGTCGCAGGTCATCAAGAATATCCTTCAGCCTCGTCCTTTCATTTTCGTCTGTAATTTGTCTTGAGATTCCTACATGTTGTACTGTAGGCATCAAAACAAGTTTTCTTCCTGGAAGAGATATATGCGTCGTAATCCTGGCTCCTTTGGTTCCCAGTGGTTCCTTTGATATCTGGACGAGAATTTCCTGTCCTTCTTTCAGTATGTCTTCTATTTGATATCCGGATTCTGTTTGATACCATTTTCTTTCATAGTCGATGATATTCCGATCCCTCATTTCATCTTCATTCATTAAAAATTCAAGATCCGTAAAATCATGATACATGTCCGATACGTGCAGGAATGCAGCCCTGTCAAGACCGATATCAACAAAGGCAGCCTGCATCCCGGGCAGTACGCGAACGGCTTTTCCGATATATATGTTTCCGGCTATAGATTTCTCATCTAATCTTTCTATATATAGATTTGAAAGGATATGGTTCTCCAGGATGGCGATTCTCGTTTCATGTTCAGAACAGTTAAAGATCATTTCTTTAGCCATCTTATAACTTCCTCTCTGCAAAAATGGGGGCTGTTTTCATGATTTTTGTTCTCTTTGCCGTTTCGTCAGGAAGCCCGATAACGTTTTTTAATATTTCCCAGGGACTTACCCCTCCATCTGAACCGAAACTTGACGACATGTCAATCCTGTAATCCTTTCGGTCAAAGGAAAGGGTATTGACAAAGGAACGTATATTTTTCTCAATCTTTTTCCCTTTTTTATTCCTCATTACGGTAAATGTTTCCAGGTCAAGGAAATTCCGGATGTTCTCCTCAAGATCAAACCGGCCTGAATCCATTAGTTTTCTTGGAAGATAAATTTCATAGTGATATCCTGATATTGTGCTGGATAATGAATCGGCCTTCAATGGAATTTCTTCAATGTCGAGAATTTCTAATCCGGAAGGCATTGATGCATTGATCTTTTGAACGAATCTTTTCATATCCTGAGGGGGATTTTTTATCTGAATATCTGCATACTCGCAGCAACTTTCAATTCCCACCGGGCTCGCAAAGGCGAAGGATATTTTGGGGTGGGGATGAAAACCCTCTGAAAATACAAATGTAAGGCCGTTTCTTCTTATACTCCTTGTGATGGCGGAAGATGTTTCCAGATGTGACAGCAAGCGTGAATCACCATGCTTGGCAAATTTGATCCGGAATTTCTTTTCTTCGGCAAAAAGATCATTTATTTTAGATTTTTCCCTGTTTTCTATTGTTTTTATACTTGCATGATCTTTTGCGAGAATGATCTTCAGGTCTTTATCGCAGATACCGCAGTTATGGCATGTCCCGAATCGACAGTCTTCCGTCAGCTCTTCGCTGAGTGATTTTTCATATTCCTGTATAAGAAAATATTTGCTTATACCGCAGTCTATTCTGTCCCACGGCAGATTTTCATTCAAATCTTTCTCTTTCAGATAATCGTCAATTTTTATATTTGACTCTTGTATTGCCTGTTCCCAGAGATCAAATCTGATCTGGTCACTCCAGCCGTCAAACCGGCATCCCAGGGTAAAGGCCTTTGCTATTATATTTCCAATGTTTTTGTCGCCCCTGGATAATATACCTTCAAGGAAGCTCATTCTTCCGTCATGCCATTTTAGATTGAGATTTCTGTGGCGAATATTCTTCTTGAGAAATTCCTGTTTTTCCTGAATCTCATCCATGGATATCTGCCTTTGCCACTGAAATGGAGTATGCGGTTTCGGCACAAAGGTGGAGAGGCTTATGGTGACCTGCCTTTTTTTTCCTCCTTCTCGAAGTGTTCTGTAAGCAAGG
>CAZKGS010000088.1:0-5635 GCA_964552105.1 uncultured Syntrophaceae bacterium | reverse complement strand
GTTTCCACCCTCATGGAAGGCAGGGCCAGAGCAATTTTCTGTTCGTAGTATTCGTTCATAAGCGCCGTCAGAAGATGTTCAATGAGGGAATAATCTCCCGAACTGAGGGAAAGAAGAGATAGCTCATCATATCCCGTTGAGGAAAGCATTTCTTCAGCCATCTTCTTCAGGGTGTCCGGGGTCCTTTCCCTTGTCGGCCTCCAGACCATCCCTGCCTGGCAGAATCGGCATCCCCTGGAACAACCTCTGGCTATTTCCAGGGTAACCCTGTCGTGTATGGTTTTCATCAGAGGAATGACAGGTTTATTGGGGAGAGTCCACTGGTTGATGTCAGTTACGATCCTCTTTCTAATTCTCTCTCCATTAACATGTATGGAAGGCACATAAATTCCCCCGATAGAGGCAAGCAGGGCAAGGACATCTTTTCTTTTATACTTCTTTTTCTTTCCTTCCATTATGGCACGGGATATTTCCAGGATAACCTCTTCTCCTTCGCCAATAACAAAGGCATCAAAAAAAGACGAGACCGGTTCGGGATTGAAGACGCAGGGTCCACCTGCGATGATTATGGGTGAATCTTCTTTCCTGTCTCTGGCGTATACGGGGATACCGCCGAGGTCCAGCATATTCAATACGTTCGTGTAGGACAGTTCATACTGAAGTGAAAATCCTACAATATCGAACTGATTCAACGGGGTACGTGATTCCAGGGAAAGGAGGGGAATATTCATTTTTCTCATCCATAGCTCCATGTCGGGCCAGGGGGTAAAAACCCTTTCCGCTGCTATGGATGGTTGATTGTTTAATATGGAATAGAGAATCTGAATACCCAGATGTGACATTCCCACTTCGTAAGCGTCGGGAAATGCCAGGGCGAAGGTCAGTTTGCATTTTGCATGGTCTTTTTTTATTGAATTTACCTCTCCACCTATATATCTGCTCGGTTTCTGAACCTGGGGAAAGATATCTTCTATTTCTGAATACTTCATAGAATCCTTAATTTATCAAAAGTCTCTTTTGTGATGTCTGCTGAAAGCCTCAAGGCAGCTAATTCTTCATCAGAGAGGTTTATCTCGTATATTTCTTCCACCCCGGATGCTCCCAACTTTACGGGCACGCCGATGTGGGTTCCATCAATACCATACGCTCCATTGAGATATGCAGAAGCGGGCAGCACTCTTTTGCTGTCACGGAGTATCGCTTCTATCATAACAACAATGGAGGAGGAAGGACCGTGCCAGGCACTGCCGCTTTTGAGAAGTTTTACAATTTCAGCTCCGCCGGTTTTTGTTCTCTCAATAATAGCGTTTAACTTTTCTTTTTTTATAAATTGACTGACAGGAATTCCTTTTAGTGTTGTATAACTGTCGACGGGTATCATGGTATCTCCGTGACTTCCCAATACAAGGGCTTCAATATCCTTTACAGAGACATTTAACTCTTCGGCAAGGAAATATTTGTACCTTGCCGTGTCAAGAACTCCTCCCATTCCTACAACCCTTGAATCCTGGAATCCTGAAACCTTCCAGGCCAGATGGGTCATGACATCGAGAGGATTTGTTACGATTATAATAATACATTCCGGGGCATACTCCCTGATCTTTCCCGTAACCGATTTGACTACGTTTCCGTTTTTTAAACCGAGCTCCTCCCGTGTCATTCCCGGGCTTCTTGGAAATCCCGCGGTAACGACGACAATATCCGAACCTTCTATTTCAGAAAAGTCATTCGTGCCGATGATCTTTGCGTCAAATTCCTCCAGGGAAGAAGACTGGGAAATGTCAAGGGCCTTTCCCTGCGGGACTCCTTCTATGATATCGATGAGAGCAACATCTGCCAGATTTTTTTCGACAATTTTCTGAGCTGTCATTGTGCCGACGAAACCGGCTCCGATAATTGAGACCTTATTTTTCATGTATATTATCTCCCTTTTAGCCCGTTCGGGGAACGGGCCCTACATGTTTTGATATGGGTTGTTTGTAGGGGCCGATACCCTCATCGGCCTGTATTTGCTCTGCCATCGAATTTTGACTTATTCCGAAACTGCCAATATTCGAATGAGATGATTATGCGAACGTTTTCTGTGAGACTACATAGCATAAAAGATCAATAACATCATCCTTCTTTGCTCAAGAGATGTCTGTACTTATAAAAATTGTTTTGAATATCCCGGTGTTTTGACAGGGCAAAGCGGGAAGGAAAATTGGATTTTGCAATGTAGGGAAGCGTGTCTTTCTTGAAAGCATCTGATAGCTCATTAAAAACCTTTTCTTTGTCCTCTTTATTAACGAAAGTTCTCTCTTTTTCATACTCATAATATATTTCAGGGCCAAACACTTTCATGACCTGGTCGAAATGTTCGGGATCGCTGAAATATTCTTTCTTCATTTCAACTTTTATTTTAACAATCAACTTAACCTGTGTTGTATCGGCAGCAATTTCACGGGATTTATCCCAGATCTCAACAACCAGATTGTTTGGAAGAGGCATTTCTTCAACCAGATTCATGCTTTTCGTGGGACCTCCTGTTATTTTTTTGTCATGGAAAACCATATTTGCTCTTCCATATATCAAACCATTCGTTTTCTGCAAGTCATGATGCTTAAAACTATCGTTTATTCTTGACGTTATGTTTCTTTCTTCATATACTTCAATCCTTTAGAATATAAGCTTTTATTAATAATAAGGAGTTTAACAAAATGGACCAAAAGACTGTCGTTTTATTGTTGTCCTGTCCTGATGCAAGAGGAATAGTAGCATCCATATCGAATTTTATCTTTAAAAACAATGGTAATATTTTACATGCTGCACAGCATACAGCGCAGCCGGAAAACACACTGTTTATGAGAATTGAGTGGGATCTCGATGGTTTTAAGATTCCCCGTGAAGAAATAAAAGATGCCTTTGAACCCCTGGCTGAAAAATTCAAAATGAGATGGAATATTTACTTTTCCGATTACGTTCCGAAGATAGCCATATTTGTCTCCAGGCATGTTTACTGTTTTTATGATCTTATACTGAGACACCAGATGGGAGAATTTAAAGCCGAGATCCCCCTTGTTATCAGTAACCATCCTGACCTGAAACCGGTGGCCGAGCAGTTTGGTTTAAATTACAGGCATTATCACATAACCCCGGAAAACAAAGCCGAACAGGAAGAAAAAGAGATCGGGGAATTGAAAAAACATAATATTGATCTGATTATCCTTGCGCGGTATATGCAGGTACTGAGCAGCAGATTTATTGATGAGTACCCTAACCGGATAATAAATATTCACCATTCCTTTTTGCCCGCATTTGCAGGGGGCAAACCTTATGATCAAGCCTATGACAGAGGAGTCAAAATTATTGGCGCCACAAGCCACTATGTTACGGAAAAACTCGATGACGGGCCTATAATTGCCCAGGATGTTATTGAAATTACCCACCGGGATTCGGCAGACAACATGATGCTCAAAGGGAAAGACCTGGAAAGAACAGTCCTCGCAGAAGCAGTAAGACTCCATCTACAAAACAGGATATTGGTCCACGGCTCAAAAACCATTGTGTTTGATTAAACAGTAGCTTCAGTTGATACTTACATCATGTCTTTTTGACTTATTTCCACAGCTCTGTATATCTCTGCCTTAAGCTGTGGAGGCAGGCCGGGTACATCCACACTGAGAAACCCTCTTACTATGGTTGCAGTTGCTTCATCTTCCGTCAGTCCGCGGGACATCAGGTAAAGAATTTCTTCCTGTGCGATCTTGCCAACTGCCGCTTCGTGGGACAATTCTACACCGTCAACCTTGCCGGTCAGCTCGGGTATGGCGCGCATAACGCCGCCGTGGAGAATAAGACCGTGGCATTCCAGGTGTCCCTTCACGCCCGGCATCTCGCCGACCAGGTCCCCTCGAGCGATAATATTTCCACCATTGGTAATAGCTCGGGAAATGATTTCCGCCCTTGTATCTTTCCCTTTTAAATAAACACTTCCGCCTACATCCAATTCCGAACCGGGGTTTCCCACAAGCAAGCTGTAAAGTCGTGCGACAGCCCCCTTTCCATTCAGATAAACAGCAGGTGACGTCTGAAGTGATTTGACCGGTTTCATGCAAACATAATTACTGAGAAAAAGGCCTCCTTCTTCGACCACTGCGGCAGATCTGGGCCTGACCATGATTTCTTCCGCCCAGTGATGAATCATGGTGAAACTCAGCTTGGCATCCTTTTTAACATAGAATTCCGAAATGCCTGCATGCAAGCCCTGCGTTACATGGGCAGCTGAAGCGCAGCCTGATATAATGTGAAGTTCCGACCCCTCTTCTGCTATGATGATATTATGAACATTCTGGTTAAAACCTTCTTTTTCCAAATAGAGACAGGTCTGTGCCGGAAAGGATATCTTTCTGCCGGGTAGGGCTCTGATGAGATAGCCGTCATGCAGATCGAGATGGGTACGGGCTGTATACTTGTCCGCATCCACGGATACTAATTTCCAAAAATACTCTTGCACCCAATCAAATTTTTCAAGAGCTTCCTTGATCGGGATAATTTCCAGGCCGTCGTCATGTGAAAGAGAAAAAATAGCCGATGAATCTTTCTGAATGTATGTTCCAGAGCGTTCCTTTTCGCTTGTATCCACACCGGCGAAGATCAGCTGTTCTTTATCTTCTTCAGGAAGCATGTTTAGATCCTCAATCTGTTCATGGGCAGGAGATTTTGTGGAATAAGCGTCGAGATCAATATCAGAACCAATCTTTGCTTTCTTATCCTTTGCAGCTGTGGCTCTTCTTTCTATTTCACGCATCGTACACACTCCTCATAGCCTGCTTCTTTTATCTGTTTGAAGATTTCAATGGGATTACCCACGCATGCCAACACACCTTCGTAGAGAACCTGGCCTTTATCCGCCGTTAAATAATCAAGAATAAATCCTGTATGAGTTATAATGAGTCCCATCTTATCCCGTTCTTTTATAACCTGTTTCTTCGATTTGGCATATGTTGCGTGAATGTCCCGTTGCAGAAGGTGATTTATCGTTTTTCCGATAAGGGCAATATTTTCCACATCAACGCCCGATTCCGGTTCATCGAAAAGGAGAAAATCAGGATTCTGAGCCATTAACTGGAGCAGTTCGGATCGCTTGATTTCTCCTCCGGAAAAGCCGACATTGATATCGCGGTCAAGAAAGTCTGAGAAATTAACCTCTTCCGCCAGGGAATTGACATCTACTCCATTATTGGCACAAATCTGAATCATCTGTCTTGTTTTCAGGCCCTGGATACTTGGAGGGCGCTGGTATGACATTCCGATACCCAACCTTGCCCTCTCATTAATAGTCATATTGGTTATGTCTTTTCCCTTGAAGAAAATCTTTCCTGCCACGACTTCGTACTGAGGATACCCCATAATGGTCATCAAGAGGGAGGTCTTGCCGGATCCGTTTGGGCCAAACAAAATATGGGTTTCACCCGGTTTGATTTCAAGATCGATGTGTCCCAGGATTTCCTTGTCTCCGAGGTTGACTTTTAAATCTTCAATAACTAACATTTTTACTTCCTTTTTTATGGGTTTTTGAAAAATTATCGCACCGATCTTACTAACACATTATCAATGCTTTTCCCATCCTTTTAAATGTCAATATAAATTTTGA
>CAZKGS010000087.1:0-9563 GCA_964552105.1 uncultured Syntrophaceae bacterium | reverse complement strand
GTGAGCCCATTGAAGTGTATGGCCGAAATAATCTCTTCGACTATATTTATGCAGATGATGTTGCTGAAGGATTGATCAAGCTTGCAGAGACAGATGGAGCTAAAGGCTTTGTCAATTTAGGTACGGGTGTTGCAAGAAGCATAAATGACGTGATTTCTGTACTGGAATCTGAAATTCCCGGCATTCGGTTGATAGAACTCAATTGGGAAGGCCCAAATGAAGCTAGTTGTGCAGACATGACTCAATTTCGGGAATTGACCGGATGGGTGCCTCAAACATCTTTGCAACAGGGAATCAGGCAAGTTATAACTCATGAAAATGAGAGGCAAAAATATGAAAAAAGATAAATATAGTGTTGTAGTTGATCCGCAATATCACTATAGGCGACTAGAGCCAATTCCAACCGTGGAGGAGATTGACGGCTTTTACAGAGAACGATATTACAACTTGGTCGCAGCAGGGGGTCGGGCATCCGAATTAAACAAAATCCTTAAAGGCGGCGAAGACAAAAAAACGGAGCTTGCATGGTTATCCCAGACATTGTGGAAAGACATCCAGGATACCTTGGAAGAAATTCTCACAAAAAAACAAGAACTACGGCTTCTTGATGTTGGATGCGGCACAGGTCATTTCGGACAATATATGATTGACGCAGGATGGGATGTCATAGGAATAGAGCCATCAAAGGATGCTGCAGAGCTTGCCAATTCTCTTGGATTTGAAGTTTACGAAACCTTAGAGGAATGCCTAGATCATGAAACTAGTCAATTCGATGCGATAACTTTATTAAACGTGTTAGAACATGTTCCAGATCCTGTCAGCTTTCTGCAAAATGTGATTAATTTCATGGATGCGCAGAGTATACTCGTCATTCGGGTTCCAAATGATTTCTCCAGTATTCAGGAAAATGCACAAAAGAAATTAGGCATAAATCCATGGTGGATCGCGATTCCAGATCACATCAATTACTTTGATTTTGAATCATTGGGGAAGTTACTCGAGAAACTTGGACTTGAGGTTGTAGTTATGTTAAGTGATTTTCCAATGGAAATGTTCCTACTTTTTGGAGATAACTATGTTGGAAATCCCGAGCTGGGAAATACTTGCCACAGAAAAAGAATGAGCTTTGAGCTGTCAATATCTGGAAATTTAAGACGATCCATTTACAAATGTTTTGCTAGTAACGATATTGGACGTAACGTTCTAGTTTTCGCTAGGCTATGTAAATTTTATGGAGAAAAATTATGAATATATTGATTACGAGCGCATCTAGGAAAGTGGGGCTTATTAAAGCATTCCAGCAGGCCTTATCCGAGGAAGATGGAGGGCAGGTGATAGCAGTTGATGCCAGCCCGAGGTCTGCCGCGCTTTACTTTGCAGAAAAGCATTATATAGTCCCTTCAGGACTTGACGATAACTTTTTTGACTCGGTACAGAACATTTGCCGAAAACATGACGTCAAGCTTCTAATTCCAACGAGGGATGAAGAGCTGCCTTTCTTTGCGGCAAGGAGAGATGACCTGCGGAAGTTGGGTGTAACCGTTATGGTTCCCAACCCACATGTTGTAGAAATTTGTAGGGATAAACATTTTTTTATAGATTTTTGTATAAATAACGGGTTTTCCGTTCCAAAGACTTACGACTCCAACGAACCCGATAAAATCACGAATTTTCCCGTTTTTATAAAGGAAAGATTCGGAAAGGGAAGTAAAAATATTTTTTTAGCTAAATCAAAACGGGAACTAGATACGAATTTGCAGGAAATGGATACGGCCATCATACAAGAACATATCGATGCGAAGGAATACACCGTAGATTTATTTGCGGATTTTTCGGGAAACATTATAAGCGTCGTACCTCGAGAACGCATCTTGGTATTCGGCGGGGAATCCTTCGTAGGTAAAACTCATAAAGAATGGACTATTATTAACGAGTCGATTCGATTGGCTAGAGCCTTGGGCCTTACGGGACATAATACAATCCAGTGTTTCCTTCATAATGGATTGGTTAAGTTCATCGAAGTGAACCCGAGGTACGGTGGTGGAGCGAATTTAGGTTTTGCGGCAGGTGCGTTCACACCTCGTTATTTGATCCGTCTGATTATGGGCAGAGATGTGAGACCTACAGTAGGTGAATTTAAGGATGGATATTTCATGTTACGGTATACAGAGGATATCTTTCTCAGTGAGCAGGAGGTAAATGAGGTTGAGTAGTCCCATTAAAGCAGTACTTTTTGATCTGGACGACACGCTATACGATGAGATGACATTTGTAGCCAGTGGTTTCGATGCAGTTGCAAATTATCTCTCCACCAACTTTCATCTTATCGAAGAGGAGATGTTTTTATCAATGATGGAAGTCATTTCGAAGGATGGCCGTGGAAAGGTTTTCGATAAGGTTTTAGAATATAGTGGATTATATAACCCAAAGCTAGTTGACGAACTCGTTTCTGTTTACCGTTCACATCAACCCAATATTGACCTCTATGAAGATGTCATACATATATTTCAGGAATTGAGAGGCCTCGACATAAAATTAGGTATTATTACAGATGGATTATATTCGGTTCAGAAAAATAAAGTCTCCTCCTTAGGTCTGCAATATCTTGTAGATATCATAATTTATACGGATGAAATCGGGAGAAAATATTGGAAGCCCCACCCTATTGCTTTTCAACGCGCAATCGAGGAACTAGCCATCGAGCCCTATGAGGCTATTTATGTCGGAAATGATCCTACAAAAGATTTTGCCGGACCGAACTCTATAGGCATGCGATCTGTTCATTTGTGTAAAGACAGATGTTTAAAAGAGTCGTCCTGTGAAGCCGATATTCATATCGGAAGTCTTAATGAGATTATTTCTGCATTACTTAATCAATGAGGTGGATGAATTATGGAAAATATTATGATAAATTGTCGCTCTATTGAACCTGGAAGTAAAACTTATATTATTGCTGAGCTTTCAGCAAATCACAATCAATCTTTTGAGCAGGCCGTTTCTCTTGTCAAAGCAGCAAAAAAAGCTGGTACCGATGCGGTCAAGCTCCAGACATATACACCTGATACAATTACTATCAGGTCAAATTCTCCGCTATTTAGTCACGATGAAGGGAGTCTATGGGCAGGAAAATCCCTTTATGACCTTTACAGCGAAGCTTACATGCCTTGGGAATGGTATCCCAAGCTCAAGGATGCGGCAAAAGATTTGAATATGGATCTCTTCTCCACGGCCTTCGACCCTACTGCGGTGGACTTCCTGGAGAAGATGGATGTGCCGGTCCACAAGGTGGCCTCGTTTGAGATCGTGGACATACCGCTGATCGAGAAGATGGCGAGCACCGGCAAGCCCCTGATCATCTCTACAGGCATGGCAACCCTCGGCGAGATCGAGGAGGCGGTCCAGGCAGCCCGGAAATCGGGCGCAGAAGAGATCGCCCTTCTCAAGTGCACCAGCGCCTATCCAGCCCCTCCCGAAGAGATGAACCTGCGCACAATACCACATCTTGCCGAGGCCTTCGGTCTGCCTGTAGGACTCTCTGACCACACGCTGGGAATAGAGGTGCCGATCGCTGCCGTAGCCTGTGGGGCCTGCATAGTGGAGAAGCACTTCACCCTCTCAAGATCAGTTCCCGGGCCTGATAGCGCCTTCTCGCTGGAACCTCAGGAGTTCAAGGCGATGGTCAGAGCGATCCGCGTAGCTGAGAAGGCTTTGGGAAAAGTGCACTACGGCGTCGGCGAGAAAGAGGCAAAAAGCAGGGCGTTCAGGAGGTCTCTCTTTGTGGTAAGGGACGTCAAGGCGGGCGAAATCTTCACGGAGGAGAACGTCCGCTCGATTCGTCCAGGCTACGGATTGCATCCACGCCATCTGAACCAGATATTGGGCTGTCATGCGACCGCAGATGTGGAGAGAGGAACACCGCTCAAGTGGGATATGATAGGCTGCAAAGAAGAGCAGGAGCTAATTCCCTAGCCCCGGAACAAATTTTTGAAGAATACGAGTTCCTCTCGTGTCATTCCTTTCAAAAGCAATAAAACCGCCGCATAGACAAAGGCACAAACCCCAACAGTAGCCAGCACATTTGGCAATCCTTCAGGATTCCATCTGAGAATAACCAAGGACATCACAATCGATGCAAAAATGCTCTTCAATATGAAGTGAAGGTCGATATCAAATTTGAGATATTTAAAGGAATAATATGTGCCTGCGACGAAGATGGATAGATATGCCACCAGAGTCGTGACTGCAGCGCCTATTATTCCCATGTACGGAATAAACACCAAATTTAGTCCAAAATTCAATACAGCTGCCAGGATGTATATAGATCCCGTGATAGTCGTCTTCTTCTCCAAGACGATTATGTGGGTAACAACCACAGATGCCCCAAAAAAGACCGCGCTAATAGCCACAAATGGCGTGATCAAATAACCCTCTGATGCAATCTCCGGTGTAGAAAGTATCGTTAACAAGGGCTTCGATAAAAGAGATAAACCAAATGAGGAGGGTATCGCCAATAACAAGAAATATTTCAACGAAAACTTCAAAACCATCTTCGCCTCATCTATTTTATTCTCATCATAATATTTCGATAGAATGGCGGGCAATATTATGCCTAGTGGTGCCACTAACATCTGTATAACGCTGCCTAATGCGTATCCTGGGGAGTAATAACCCACGAAAGCTGTGCCCAGAAGTACCCCGATAACGTAGCGATCGCTCGAGTTTACCACCCAGCTCGATAAATTCCCCGGGACGGTAGGTAAACCAAAGGCCAGATAATCCCTGATATTTGTGAACTTGGGGACCATGACGCCGATCTCTGAGACGATAAGGCGGGCCATAATCAAAAATATAAAACATCTTGTAATTAACATCCCAATTGCAGCAAAAACAATCCCGTAGCCTGATAGGATGAAATAGGCAACCAAGACGAAGTCTAAAAATGTCTGCATAATTGTAAATATAGAAAACTTTTTTATCCGCTGAAAAGCCCTAAAAAAATCAAGTAATACATCATTTATACATTTGATGAAAATGACTAAGGACAAGATCCTTACAATAGTGATATTACCATCAAATAGTGTTGTGGCAATCGGTTTGGAGGAGAGAAAGAACAAGAAGGATGCGACAGTACTTGTAACTAAAACGACGAAAGCAATCGAATAAAAGCCTTCTCGAATATTTTCTATTTTTTCCATTCCTGCTAGAAACCTGACCATGGTGTATGGCAGCCCGAACATTATTATTGAAGGTATTAGGCCAATTGTAACCATAAACTGGACCCAAATTCCGTATTCTTCAATAGGAAGCGTTTTTGTTAAAATTGGGAGTAAGAAGATCCCACTTAGAGCTATTAAGAGGTTTGTTATACCTATAAGTCCCACTCTCTGCGCAAAGACCCTGTGCTCGCTCATTTCTGCCCCTTAAATTTCGATTACGTTAAATTTAATTTTCATCAATTTGCATATGCTTGTTTTTGCGTAAAAGCTTGTTAATCTCATTCGCTACCCGCTCAGTTGCTTTCCCATCAATTCTATAAAGATACTTCTCTACATAAACAGACCTATTTTTTGCCAGTTCTGAATCGTCTTTTAATAAGGTTTCAATTGCTGTTTTTAAATCATTTTCTCTATAAACCCCTAAGGCTATGCCCTCCTCCACGTAGTTCACAATATCAGGCTCCCCGCTCAAGTTAAGGACGATTACCGGTTTGTTTAATGCCACAGCTTCTATTGCGGTTGTTGAATTCTTTGTAATCATCAAATCACAGACATATAATTGCTCATATGTATCTGAATTCTTTTGGGTTATTACCGAATCCACATCGTATTGACCCATATAGTCTCTAATCATTCTTGTGTATTTCTCGCCTTCACCAGGATGTTGCTTTATAATTAAAGTTATATGCCTGATGTTCTGCATAACTTCGAAAATCAATTTGAGATATTTCCTATTTTCTTCGTCACTTATACCATGAGATTGTGTTGTCCAAAGTACAATTTTGCTTTTAACATCAATTCCATAAGTCTTTAAAAATCTGTTTTTGGAATAGACGTTGGCCACATCGTATAATATGTCATATCTCGGCTGTCCAGTAACAACGACCTGTTCTGGATCATATATACTGTTTTTGGTAAGTAAATCATAATAATACCTCCCATAAACACAGGTAATATCTGGTAGAATTATCGTTCCTCTGATGTCCTTGTTGAACATATATCCATGGTGCATTGGAGTGATTATCCCATGTTGTACCGCCAATGTTGGAATACCTTTTAGCTTGCCCGCTATAACAAGTGCCCTTTCAAAATAACCATATTCATTCTGTATTAAGATTAAATCCGGTTTCTCTATTTCGATCATCCGTTTTGCCATTTCGATATAAGTTACAGCATGAGGAAATAGTACATAAAAATAAAAATCAATCTCATTCTCCATTTGTGAATATAAATCTGCCCCATTATATGTGCATAAATTTTTAAAAACATCACCCGTTTTCAAAGTGGACCAAGTCCCTTTAAGATACTTAGCAGCTTCGTTCTCTTTTTTCCACAAATCTAAGGACCAATAGAGATTAAGCGGTTTGTGAGGTATATACCAGTTTTTTAGTTTATCAATAAATACCCTTAAGCTAATAACTGAAGGATTGAGAGGAAATATACCCACCAAATTAAACCCGTTTGTACCAACCAGCCTCGTTATAATTGAGTCAAAAAATGCATCCGATTTTTTCGTATTATATGTCTCGTAATCTCTAATAACCCTCCACTCTACATCCTGTGCAGTGAACAATATTTTTGGTGTCTTGTTTTCATCATCTCGTTTGATTTCTAATTGTTTATAATGCTTTAGGAGACATTTTGTCAAAAGCAGTAGCGAAGTGTTCAAATATATTTTAATATATCCATATAATAAAACTAGGATCCTGTTGCGTGTTGATTTTTTATTAATATCACTATTCAACGTCCTACAAACGAAATTGTGAAATCTAAAGTCCACAAAGAACCACAGAGTCGTGCCTTCATAAGCAGTCAATTCAATTAGACTCTTTCCGTTACGAATCTTTGTTTTGGTAAATCTACATACATAATCTAAACAATTCTTGTAATCTATCATCTATTCTTCCCCTTAAATAGGATATAGTCGCTCCTGTAGTAAGCCCAACTATCTAGCCTACGAACTTTGGAAAATCCAGCAGCATACGCCGATTTTTCTATGTTTTTAGATTTAACCCAAAAACCGGCACTATGTGGATCATAAACAGGAAGAAACGAAGTCAAAACATTAAGAAAAAGTCGTTTATACCATCTGTCAGAAAATGACTGTCCATACCATTTATCCCTTTTAGGATAATCAGGATTATCAACTAAATAAACCATCCCGCCATCCTCTGTAATATCGTAGAGATTTCTTAGTACCGTCGCATAATATGCCGGGTGTACATAGAAAAATACGCCAAATAGAAATATTTTTGTGAACTTCTCATTTTTGTGAGTCATATTGACTAAATCATCCACATAAAATAAACGGCCTCCGAACTTAGTTTTAGCATTCGAGATTAGATACGTAGACGAATCAAAACCGCGTATATTGAAACCATTTTTGTGGAATAGGTGTGTCAGTTCGCCACTCCCACACCCGGCGTCCAATACGAAATCATCTTTTGTAGGTAGTACTAATTTTTTTAGTTCACCATAATAATACTCGAAAGAGGTGAAAGTTGTATCTCCGTGTGTATTACTGCAGTTTGCCCAATATTTCTTTGCCACCTTGGACGCAAATTTAGGCGAGACGTTTACGCCAGCAGTCAGCAAGACATATTTTATGCCTTTTAGCATCAGATTCATTTCACAGGCTCCTTTTTTGATTTATCATATGATAAATCCTTTTGCTAATTTTTGCCAAATAGCTCATCCGCTCCAAAGAGTAATATGGCACCAATTTGGGATTAAAACTCGATATAAAATTTGCTAATTGCGGTGTGTTTGCTGCCATCAAATCCGCCTCATTAAATCCTCTGTCTTTTAAATTTTGAGATATCTCATATAAAAGTAGCGAAGTCGCACCCGTCTCTCTCAATTCAGTATGAGACGCTGCCGCCCAACGGTATGCCATCTTGTTATCCCAAACAAAGATCTCTGCAGCTACGACTTCTCCAGAACTTGTCTCCGCGATCCACATCTCTCCACTATTTTCGAGGTTTAATATGGCCATAAGTTCCTTTATAAAATTTTTAGTCACAGGCGGATTCAGACCTTGGCGATTATATGTCATCGAAAAAAGATCGTAAAATATAGAAGGATTATTTAATTTCTTGACTTCAATTCCATTTTTAATAGCCTTTCTTACTATATTTCGGGCCTTTTTTGATATACTATTTTCAATATTCTTCTGCAAATCTAAGTAATATGTATAATATACCTTATCCATCCACCCATTCCAGGTGAAGGGTCTTATATCAAATAGATTCGGTGAATTGGTCAACCGCTTTATATCAAAGTGACCTCCCCCAAGTACGATGTTCAAGGATTCAACTACATCTTTATAAGATGACTCCTGTTCTCGAACCTTGCTGCTCTCAGGTCGCTCTAATACTATGCCCCCATAGGGTGTCATTTCAATTGTAGAGGAGAGTATCTTCAAAAAATAGATATTATAATTATATAATGAACAACCTGCTACTAAACGACCATCTTTAAAGCAGCCATATATCGCTAAGTCCTTATTCAGCGTTTTGCTGCAGGTTACCAGCCAGGAACTTTTATGAAATATCGTTCCCTGAGGTGAACGTTCTACCAATTTATCCCAGGAATCATAATCCCTTATACCGAGCTTTCTAACCTCTATTGAGGATTTCATTTTTCCACCGTTCTGATTATTTCATCAATCGTCTTAAATTTTTCCACTCCACCTAATATTCTTTCATACTCCCGCTGCATTATAAGCGTTCCTTCAGTAATATCCTCAGGATGTATTAATACAACAACATCCCTATTATTGCTCTCGTCTATAAGCCATTCGACTGTAAATTTATCCTCTCTATAGTTGCGATTAAGCCAAAATGCAGAGGGAAAATATAGTATATTATTTATTATGTGCCCACGCTCCATCGGTTTTTCTCTGTTTCCCAGAAAGTACTTCAAACCTGATTTTTTTGCATATTCTATATATCTCTCTGGATCATAGAAACTGTCGTGCCGCCTGGAAAATTTAAGCGTCCCAGAACCATGCTTTGTGAAACCGCGAACTAGACCATCAAATTTTTTAGATATTTTATTTAAATCGCTCAAAAAGCTATCGTAGCTCTTCGTATGAACCGCATGCAAGCCAACACTATGACCCATGTCTGCTAATGATTGTGCAAATTTTTTATTTGGAACTGTGGCCGGCTGGAAAAATGCCGAAGCTTTAATCCCCCGGCCATTCAGATCATCCACGATTTTTTTGCAGGATTTCAAATACCCCAGATAATCTACAGCCAGAAACAACTCTTGATTGACTCTGGCGTAATTTAGTATTCTGTTTTGGTATGACCAATCTACATCTATTCTCAGTATTACTGACAT
>CAZKGS010000086.1:0-9586 GCA_964552105.1 uncultured Syntrophaceae bacterium | reverse complement strand
TTTTCCAATTCCCTTACGTTACCCGGAAAAGGATACTCCATGAGGAGCTGAAGCGCGTAGGGAGATATCTTCTTGATCTCCTTTCCAAACTCCCTTGAATATTTTTCTACGAAATATGATGTCAGTAGGGAAATATCTTCTTTCCTGTCTCTCAAAGGGGGTATCTTTATGGGGATGACATTCAACCTGAAGTAAAGATCTTCTCTGAACTCTCCGTTTTTTACCTTTTCTTTCAGATCCTGATTTGTAGCGGATATTATCCTCACATCCACCTTAATGTCTTCTGCCCCTCCCAACCTTCTGAAGGTCTTCTCCTGAACCACCCGGAGAAGCTTCACCTGAAGAAACGGGTATAATTCGCCAATCTCATCAAGGAATATTGTCCCACCGTGGGCAACCTCAAACAGACCCTGTTTATCCGTATGAGCACCGCTGAAAGATCCCTTCATGTAACCGAAGAATTCACTCTCCAGGAGATTTTCCGGAATGCCGCCGCAATTTATCACGACAAAAGGTTTGTCTTTCCTCGGACTATTTTCATGGATTGCCCTTGAGACCAGTTCTTTGCCTGTACCACTCTCACCCAGGATCAAAACATTGGCGGATGTGCCCGCCACTTTTTTGACAAGGGAATAAACCTTTAGCATGCCCTTGCTTTTCCCGACCATATTTCCGAAGGATACCGCTTCTTCCACACCCTTCATGAAAATGGCGTCTTCTTCCTTGACTCCCTTCTTCCTGAGGGCATCCTTTACCGTGGATTTGAGATCTTCCACATCAAAATTCTTCTCCAGATAATCAAACGCCCCCTCCTTCATAGCTGCAACCGCCGTTTCTCCTGAAGCGTAACCCGTAATCAATATGACCATCGTCTCCGGAGAAATCTCCTTGATCGCTTTC
Organism: uncultured Syntrophaceae bacterium; assembly: GCA_964552105.1. GTDB lineage: Bacteria > Desulfobacterota > Syntrophia > Syntrophales > UBA6807 > CAZGAK01. Next base: position 8,686 of record CAZKGS010000086.1, on the reverse strand, counting down.
AGGAGATCGATCCCGTCAATCTTCGGCATCTTGAGATCGGTAATGACCAGATCAAATTTCTTTTTTCTGCAGAAACTTAATGCTTCTTTCCCTCCGGAAGCCGCATTTACTTTATATCCCTCCCTGGTCAGCATAATCTCGAGGAATTCTCTCATACCCTGATCGTCATCAACAATGAGAATTCTGGCCATTTAAGACCTCCTGTCCATATTTTTCGGAAGCAACACGATACATTGCGTCCCTTTATTCAATTCGCTATCGATTCTCAACTTCCCTTCATGACTTTCAACGACTCTGTTCACAATGGCAAGCCCAAGGCCTGTGCCCTTTTCCTTTGTCGTGTAAAAGGGTTCCAATATTCTGTCCAGATATTCTTTGCCGATTCCAGACCCTGTATCGCCTATACGGATCTCAAGATATTCTTTTCCATTTTCATTCATAACCGTGGCAGTCCTGATTTTGAATTTTCCCCCGTCCGGCATGGATTGAACGGCATTTAACGCAATGTTCCAGAGCGCCTGCCTTATCTCCATTTCATTCCCGTAAACACTGTTTTGATCACACAATTCCTTTACTACTTCAATATTTTCATTCCAGTCAGGGCCGAATTGAACAGATTCGATAATGTCATCTATCATATTTTTTACATCCATCGCACAGGGATCTACGGGGGAAGGTCTCGCCAAAAGCAAAAAGTCCCTTGCCAGACTTTCAAGCTGGTCTTTTCCCCTGATGATAATATCCATCAGTTTTTTATCCGTACCCTCCAGGTCAAGACCCTTCTCCAGCAACTGGATCGAACCGCTTATCGATACCAGAGGACTCCGCAATTCGTGAGCTAAAATTGCCGACATTTCACCAATGAGGGCAAGTCTTTTATTTTTTTCAACCTCTCTCTCCATCTCTTTTATGGCCGTTAAATCCTGAAATATTATGATCCCCCCTATACTTTCTCCTTTACTGTCTATCAGGGGGGAAAATGAAAAACCCAGTGTCATATCTTTCCCATCCTTTGAGGCAATGGTCATCTCAAATCTGTTCTGTGGTACCCCATTTTCCTGCCCATTTCTCCTGTTTCCATTCGTTTTTCTATAGATCATCCCCGATAGATCTATAAATATATCATCAATGTTTCTATCTTTGATTTCAAAGAACGAAAAGCCCGTAATCTCTTCGGCAGCCTTGTTAAAGGATTTTATCCCCCCCTGGAGATCAACCGTCATAATACCTGTATTGACGGATTCAATGATGCTCCTGTGAAGCAAATCGAGTTTATTAAAGGCGCTTTCCTTTTCGGAAAGAAGCACCCTTGTTTTCTTCTCCTGCTCGACTAAAAAACTGACCAGGAAGGCAATAATATAAAATGATACGATATAGATGAAAATCCTCGCGAAGACATATCCCGGACTGAAATCGTATTTATGCACCGTGCTGCTAAAAGGATGAATTACATTATAGAATTCCAGGTCGATCAAAAGACCGTAGAGGATACCGCTCGCTGAAGCGATCAGAATCCCCCCTCTTCTTCCAAGGAACAATGCTGAATAGATGATTACGAGTGGATATAACATAGAGTAAATGCTCTCAATCCCACCCGTTACATAGACAAGGATCGTAATTAATATGACATCAGAAAGACTCTGGATGCGCACATTAAATTTTATATTACCTATTTTTTTTAACAGAAATGTGTAGAGAATGGAGAGGAAATAGGTTGTTCCTATAATTATATAGACGAAATACAGGGATGCAGGCGGTAGTGATTTCGTCCCTTGAAGCTGGATAAAGGCCGCGATGCCGAGCAAAAAGGAAACGATTGCAACCCTTAAAAACATCAACCACCGGAGTCTTACCAATGTGTTTTCTTCGTATAGTGATTTATTTTTCATATTTGCGAACTCGCGAATCAAGGCACCAGGTTAAATAATATCGTAACCCTTTATAGTTAGTAACACAAATTCCATGTCTTGAAAATTAATTTGGTGACACCGATAATATTTTCCTTTATCATGCTTGATGAACTCGTAGGAAGTCTGTCATTCCCGCGGAAGCGGGAATCCAGAAAGGGCTAAGCATTGGAAAGGACTGGATTCCCGTTTCCACGGGAATGACAAAATTGTGCATGCTTCGAAAATATAAAATATTTTTTCCTCTATCCTTTAAATAATGCAAAGACCTCTAATCCCTTTACTTACTGCGCTTATCGCCGGAATAACGGCGGGAAACCTGATCCATATATCCGATCCTGCCGCCATCTTATTACTTTTTTTATCTTTCATTTTCCTTTGCCTCTCAATTATCAAAAAATGGAGGATCTCTCTTCTCTTCTTTTTGCTCATTTCATTATTCTTTCTCGGCATTCTCAATATAAACCTTTATCTTTATCAAAAACCCGGCAAGGCAGATATCTCACTTTATACAGGTAAAAACAAAATAACAGTGGAGGGATTGATCTGTAAAAACCCCCGTGTGCTTTCTCATAAAACCGATCTTATCGTTTCAACGACAAGAATTATTAAAAATGGATATGACACACCCGTGGAGGGGAAAATACTTCTTTCAGTTAAGGACAATAAACAATCATTCAAATATGGCGATTACATCAGAGCAAAAACCCGACTTAAAAAACCACACAGTTTCAATAATCCCGGTGGTTTTGATTATGAAAGATATCTCCTTTACAAAGGCATTAAGGTACGGGGATTCATAAACAATTCAGCAAAGATTGTCATTTTAAGGGAAAACAGGGGAAATATCCTCAAGATCCGGCTCGAAAAGTTCAGAACGTCTATGAGAAACCTCATTTCAGCAACCTCACCCAACTACGAAGGGAAAATCCTGCAGGCCCTTATTTTAGGAGAAAAAGGACAAATACCTGAAGATATTCTGGAAAATTTCAAACGTACCGGCATTTCTCATGTCCTGGCTATATCGGGTCTGCATATCGGGATTATCGCCTTTCTGTCCTTAATCCTTATCAAAGCCATTATGAAATCTTCTGAATATCTCCTCCTGAAGTTCAATATAATAAAGGCCTCGGCAATCTTCGCCATCATACCAATCATCGGCTATGCCTTCATTGCAGGCCTTGGAATCTCGACGGTCAGGGCCACTATAATGATCCTTACATTTATTGTAGCTGTCCTTCTCGGTAAAGAACGAGACCTCTTGAATACCCTGGCTCTGGCGGCATTCATTATTCTTATTGTTACGCCTGTTTCTCTCTTTGATGTTTCCTTTCAGCTTTCATTCACAGCCGTGGCCGCCATCCTGATTATAGCCCCCAGACTGTCCACCCTTATCCCCAGACGGGATTACGATGAAACGGACAAATCTCCCCCTTCACTGAAAAGAAAATTTGTTTTCAATATTCTTCTTTTTATTATTGTTTCTCTTGCCGCGACTATAGGCACACTTCCATTAATCGCTTTTTATTTCAATAGATTATCTGCGGTCACACTCCTTTCAAACATCATGATCATACCGATAATCGGATTTGTTGTCCTTCCCCTCGGTATACTAACGATAGTAATTGCACCGTTTAGCAGTTCACTTGCCGTTTTTATGATTAAGATTGCCTCCTTTTTTGCAGGAATTTCCGTTTCGATTATTAATTATCTGGCATCATTTTCGTTTTCGTATTTTTTTGTTACCACACCTACACTGATTGAAATTGCGTTTTATTATCTCCTCATTATCGCAGGAGTGAACGTACTCGACATGTTAAAGTTGAAAAAAACAGATCAAACGGATATCGAATCCCCTCTTAAGGGCGTCATCTTTAAAATCACTTTAGCTTTCATCGTTATTTTCTTTACAGCCGATTTCATTTACTTACACCTGAAGGCAATGAACGCAGGTCAACTCCAGGCTACCTTTATCGATGTCGGACAGGGCAGCTCTACCCTTGTTGAGTTCCCGGGAGGCAAAACAATGCTTGTTGATGGTGGCGGATTCTATGACAAAGGCTTTGACACGGGAAAATATGTGGTAGCTCCTTTCTTATGGCACGAAAGGATAAAGAAGGTTGACATCGTCGTCCTCACACACCCCGATCAGGATCATTTAGGTGGACTTATCTATATACTTGAAAATTTCGATATAAGGGAGATCTGGTCAAACGGCCAGGAATCAAATCGTGAATCTTATCTTGACTTCAAGAAGATCATAAGAAAAAAGAATATCCCTCATAGAATCGTAAGCAGGGAAACACCCGAAATTAAAATCGGTAATACGGTTGTCAAAATACTAAATCCGGCAAAACCGATTAACAAAAAAGAGGACCCTTCTTCCCGGATATTTGATTTCAACAACAACGGAGTGGTTATGAAAACCACCTTCGGAGATATAAGCATTTTACTGCCTGCAGACATAACAGGAACCGTTGAAAGAGATCTTGCCATGCATGGAAATAATTTGAGAAGTAATATTCTCATGGCACCTCATCACGGAGCATATACGTCAAGCACAATTCCTTTTCTCAAAGTGACTCGGCCCGAAATCGTCGTCTTCAGTTGCGGCGCGGATAATGCTTTTCATTTTCCTCATCCGGAGGTACTCAACAGATACAGAAAAATCGGTGCAAGGATATTCAGAACTGATAGAAACGGCGCAATCATGATAAAAACGGATGGGGAAAGTATAAGGATCGAGTGTCAGGTGTCAGGTTTCAGTGATCTCTCTTAAATTTGACAGTCTCGTAAAAAATTGGATTTCCTCGCCACCCATCTTTTTCCTTGATCTTTTAGCCTATTACCCATTGCCTTTAAAGGTGATCTATGGTATCAGTTCGGACTTCGATATCAGGAAATTTCAAATCATAATATTGCATTGAAGAATACAATGGATAAAATTACTTCAGTCAGAGGATTTAAAGACATATTACCCGGTGATACGGAAAAGTGGCACTTTGTCGAAGAAAAGGCCCGGGAAATATTCACGAATTTCGGAGTCCGTGAGATTAAGATCCCCATTCTTGAAAAGACAGACCTTTTCAAGAGGGGTATCGGAGAGGCAACGGACATCGTGGAAAAGGAGATGTACACTTTCCGTGACAGGGGAGATGAATATCTGACTCTCCGCCCGGAAGCGACTGCATCGGTCATTCGGGCATACATTGAACATAATATGCACGCATCCGAACCTTTGACAAAGCTGCTTACCATAGGTCCCATGTTCAGGCGGGAAAGACCGCAGAAGGGTAGATTCAGACAATTTCACCAGATCAACGTGGAAATAATCGGCCAGAAAGATCCCCGTGTAGACGCGGAACTTATGTTAATGTTGGTCAAGTTTTTTTCAGCAGTCGGTCTTGATAATCTGAAACTTGAAATCAACTCTCTGGGATGTCACCGGTGCCGCCCTTCTTTTCGTGAAACAGTTACCGATTTTCTCAGAGGTAAAGAGGAGAGCCTCTGCCCAGATTGTCACAGACGTCTCGAGACCAATCCCTTAAGAATTTTTGACTGTAAAGTGGAAACGTGTCAGGCAGTCATAGCTGAAGCACCCGTAATCCTGGATTTTATCTGTGATGAATGCAGAAACCATTTTGAAAAAGTTAAAGAATACCTGGCAATTTTTGATATTTCCTACGTAATCAATAAAAAAATGGTCCGGGGTCTTGACTACTACACACAAACTGCGTTTGAAGTCATCACTGAATCAATGGGCGCCCAGAATGCCGTGGCAGGAGGTGGTCGATACGATGGCCTGATAGAAGAACTTGGCGGAGAAGATATACCGGGCATCGGATTCGCCATAGGTATCGAACGTTTGATATCTATGATCCCCATGAAAAATGAGAACTTTGTTAAATACCCCCACCTGTTTATCGCGGCTCTCGGGGAAGATGCACAGAGATTTGCCTTTACGTTAACGAACAAACTCCGCATGGCCGGAATTAGAACTGAAATGGATCTCTCCGACAAGAGCCTTAAAAGCCAGATGAAACGGTCCAATAAACTGAAATGTCTCTACACCCTCATCATAGGTCAAAAAGAAATAGAGGAAAACAAAGCCGAGTTAAGGAATATGAAAGAGGGAACACAGGAAACTGTGGAACTTGATAATATAGATAATATCATGAAAATTGTTTCAAATTAAAAATTTAAAATTAAGAATTAAACATTGCTTAAGAGGTAACACGTTGTCAAAATTCATTACCGAAAAAAAGAGAACCCACTATTGCGGTGACCTTAGATCTTCCCATGCAGAAAGCGAAGTCATACTCATGGGATGGGTGCACAGAAGAAGGGATCATGGAGGTGTAATCTTTATAGATTTGCGGGATAGAGAGGGTATCGCTCAGATTGTTTTCAATCCGGAAATTAATCCCGAAATCCATACGGAAGCACACAGGATAAGAAGCGAGTATGTCCTTGCCGTAAAAGGCAAGGTACGGATACGGCCTGAGGATATGACCAATCCGTCTATGAAAACCGGTGAAATTGAAGTCATGGTAGATGAACTGGAGATCCTGAATGAATCTAAAACCCCCCCTTTTATTCTTGAAGATAACGCTGACATCTCTGAGAATATTCGTCTAAAATACCGATATCTGGATTTAAGGCGCCATCAAATCCAGCAAAATCTCATATTCAGAAGCAAGGTTGCCCGGGAAAGCAGAAATTACCTGCAGAAGGAAGGTTTTATTGAAATTGAAACACCATTCCTGACAAAAAGCACACCCGAGGGTGCCCGTGATTATCTTGTTCCAAGCAGGGTAAATCCGGGAACGTTTTTTGCCCTTCCCCAGTCACCCCAGCTTTTCAAACAGTTGCTCATGGTTTCGGGCTTTGATAAGTATTACCAGATTGTTAAGTGTTTCCGAGATGAAGATCTCAGGGCGGACCGTCAACCTGAATTTACACAGATAGATATGGAAATGTCTTTCATTTCAGAGGATGACATCATCAGCGTGAATGAAGGACTAATGGCACATATATTCAAAGAATGTCTCGACAAAGAACTCCATGTCCCTTTTCCGCGAATAACCCACAAGGAAGCCATTGAGCGATACGGAAAGGATAACCCGGATACCAGATTCACCCTGGAACTCAGAAATCTTACTGACATCCTGAAGGATTCAGGTTTCGGGGTGTTTTCTGAAGTTGCAGGAAGCGGGGGCATTATAAAGGCAATAAAAGTTGAAGACGGGAAACGTCTTTCCCGAAAAAATCTTGATGAACTTGTTGATTATGTAAGCGACTTCGGAGCAAAAGGTCTTGCCTGGGCAAGGATAAAAGAGGAAGATTGGACATCACCCATTTTTAAATTCCTCAAGCCCGAGGAGGTTCAAAAGGTCAATAAAAAAATGGAAGTAAAAACAGGCGACCTAATCCTGTTTGTTGCCGATTCTCCCGGTGTCGTTCATAATGCTCTCGGTAATCTCAGGATTCATATCGCCGGAAAATTAGGTCTTGTCGACCCTGAAGTTTTTTCATTTACGTGGATCACGGACTTTCCCATGTTTGAGTACAGCGATAAGGAAAAAAGGTTACTTGCCACTCATCATCCATTTACGTCGCCGATGGAAGAAGACATATCCCTTTTAGAAACCGATCCAGGCAAGGTCAGGGCCAGGGCCTATGACCTCGTTCTCAACGGCTCGGAGATCGGAGGGGGAAGCATAAGGATCCATAAACAGGATGTTCAGACTATGATATTTAAGGCCCTCGGTTTAACAGACGAAGAAGCAAGGACAAAATTCGGGTTTCTTCTTGATGCCCTTGAATACGGCACTCCGCCCCATGGCGGTATAGCCTTCGGTCTTGACAGAATTATTATGATTATGACAGGCGCAGAATCGATCAGGGATACTATGGCATTCCCAAAAACTCAAAAAGCAACATGCCTTCTTACCGATGCGCCTTCCAGGGTCGGCATAGAACAGCTAATGGAGTTGTCTTTAAAAATAGTATAAAAGAAAAGAGGTTAGGGATTAAATGCCACATCTTATTCTTAATCCTTTTATCCACTAATCCCCTAATCCTGATACAGCTTATTTTTTCTTGACAAAAAGAATTGCTTAACTGTATAAAATATCTCAGTTGTAGTGGTTAAAACAAATCGATGTGGAAACAGAAAAGTTTTTTTTGGCTCATAAGGAGGGAAAGACATGAAAAAAATCAGAGTATCCAGGATCTTAATTACCATTCTTGTGTCCATTGGGCTTGTTTTTGTTGTTTCAGGATGTACCAAAAAGCCAGCCGAGACTGTCGTTGTTGAAGAGGCCGTTGCTATTGAAGAAGAAGTAGCAGTTGCAGAGGAAGAACCAGTCCTTGAAGAAGGCGAATCGGTCATGGAAGAGGTTGTTATAGAAGAAACTCCCGTTGTCGAACAACATGTTGTAAAAAAGGGCGAGTGCCTGTGGTGGATTGCTGAATATGAAGATGTTTATAATGATCCCTTCATGTGGCCTTTAATTTACAATGCCAATAAGGATAAAATCACGAATCCCGATCTCATTTATCCCGGTCAGGAGTTAAACATCCCCAGAGCCGGATACACAACGGAAGAAATTGAACAATCAAGAAAAGGTGCCGGGGCTCCAAGACCTTATACAGCACCCGAAGGAGCATTGTTACCAATTCAATAATGACAGCACGTAACGTAATAAAAAAAGAGGGCACGAAAATTGCCCTCTTTTTTTTTCGAAATTTTCTCAGATGACAAACCAGCATCCAGT
>CAZKGS010000085.1:0-9602 GCA_964552105.1 uncultured Syntrophaceae bacterium | reverse complement strand
ACGTCTTTACCCGTGAAAACATAACAATAGCCCCAATCCCAAAAAGGATGTTTGTGGCCCATGCTGCTAACAGAGGCGGCAGTGTTCCTGAACGGCCTAGTGAGAGGGCGAAGGCGTAAACAATCCAGTAGGAAAATCCGATAATGATTCCAACAGCAATACTCTGGGAGATCCCACCGCCCCTTTCGGACTTTAGCAGAGAAAAAGAAATGCCCATAACTGCAAGGATAATGCTTACCAGAGAAAAAGCAATCTTTCCATGCATATCCGCCATGTATTGAGTGGCATCATATCCTTCCATTTGAATATTCTTTATGTATTTTCTTAACTCAAAATATCCCATTTCTCCCGTATCTTTTTGCACAATCATGAAATCTGAAGGTTTCTCGGAAAGATTTATAATCCGTGATTTTACTCTTTCAAGGGAGGGAAGGCTGCCCGGTGAAAATTTTGTGATGAGAAGATCATAAAACACCCACTTTCCGTCCTTCCACTCGGCTTTTCTGGCATCAATTCTCTCTGTAAGTTTCATTCCACGATCGAGGTAGTTGATTTTTATCCCCTTCAATGTGCCCGTTTTAGGATCGAACATATTGAAATTATATATTCCGTCTTTGCCTTTAAACCAGATCTGATTTTGTTTGAAAACCCCCAGCTGTTCCCTTTTCTGGACTTCTATTAGCTTTACATGTTTTGCCTTCTGGTTAGTGTAAGGTGTGATAAACTCATTGAGCAAGAAGGAAAAGATACAAAGGACAATAGAAATAATAATGACAGGGCGAGAGGTTCTATAGAGACTCACCCCGTTTGCTTTCATTGCAATTATTTCACTGTTTTTCGAGAGGATTGCGAAGGTTAAAAGAGAAGCCAGTAGTACTGAAACAGGTAACATAAGTGACAGGATCATGGGAAACTCGAAGAAAAAATAGGAAAGGATTTGATAGAGGGTTGCATCATTGCTGAGGAACATTCGTATCCTTTCAAAAAAATCAACAATAAGGTACAGTCCTGCAAGTGACAAAATAATTAAAAGGAAGATTTTTGTAAATTCTTTTATTATGTAACGATCAAGGACACTCATTTCAGTTTCCATTCAAATTTCATATACATTCCAAATAGTTACACAATTGCGAACCAGGAATTGAAAGATTTGAAAATGTCAAATGACAAACTCCAAATGACAAATCAAATCTCAATGTCAAAAATTTAAATATCTTTTCCTTTTTGTCATTTTTTATTATCCATTATCATTTGCCTGTACGTCTGATTTCCCACCAGGTCATTGCCTTCGATATCCAATAGTTAATGGGGAGCAAATAATCTATTCTGGAAGGCCTTTCTTTTGCCGCCATGATTAACATGTAGATCCCGACAGCTCCGAGGATTATATTTGGTGCCCATGTTCCTATCACGGGGTGCAGTTTTCCTGTTTCTCCGAGACCTTCCCCGGTCAGTTGCAAAACATAATAGACCATGACTACGAAAAGGCCGATGGTAAATCCCCTTGATTTTCCTGATCTGGCCTGTCCTATACCGAGAGGAATTCCCAGTATGCCGAATACGATGCAAGTCAGTGGAACGGTAAACTTTTTGTTGAGTTCGATAATAAATTCTCTGATTTCAGCATTCTCACGGTCGCAGCTTCTTATCTTTGCAAGCAATTCACGAACTTTCATTTCTTTACTTTTCTTTGTGAATTCCTGGTTCCCCTTTGCAACAGGTGTGGACAAGTCAAGATTTATATCATATGAACTGAATTCCATTTTTTTATATGTCTTAAAGTTTGGGTCTACATTGTGTGTGCTGCCTTTTTTTAGTCTTAATGTGACAGTCATTGATTCCGGATTTGATACGAGGTAAGCTTTCTGGGCAATAATTGTGGTCGGTTCTTTGCCTATACGGCTGTCGGATATAAAAACATCTTCCATAAAATTCCCGTGAACGGGTATCTTTTCTGCATAGAGAACAATTCCCTTAAAATCATCATTGAATACTTTTTCCTTGATTCCTATACTGGCCTTTTGTTTTGCTATGTTGAAAAGGAGATCCCTGGTAGCAAAATTTCCATAATGTACAAAATAAAACCCCATAACAGCAGTTATAATAAAGGCAAACAGTGAAACCATTCCTATGGGCAATAAAAGGCGATAGATGCTTATCCCCGATGACTTAAATATAGTGATTTCGTTATCCGCTGAAAGTCTTCCCAGCCCTATCAATATGGATATAAGAAGTGATATGGGTATGGTAATCAATAAAAAAGAAGGCAATAAATAAAGAATAAGTTTTAATATGTCTACAAGGTTTACCCCTTTGTTGATCACGAGATCCATTAACTGAAGGATTTTACCCATCAGGAGGACAAATGTTAATATAAAAAGGGTCATGAAAAATGGAAAGAAAATTTCCCTTAAAATATATTTATCTATAATTTTAAGCATTTTCTGATTACTTCCGGTTTATGAATTTAGGATTCATATGCAACATATAATACATGCGAAGATATTTCAATTGTTCGATAACATGAGAGAGAAGTATTGTCTCATCATATTTTACGTATTTTTATCGTTATTGACCTTGAATGCTAAATTTGTTAAACGGTTACAATAAATATTCCGTTTACGTTAATGACATTAAAGAGACCTTTGCAAAAGGAGATGTGCCGTGATAGACCTTCATACCCATTCAATATTCAGCGACGGTGAGTTAATTCCCACAGAACTGGCAAGGAGGGCCGAGGTAAAAGGATGCCGTGCAATCGCCATAACCGACCACGTTGACCATTCGAATCTTGATTTTATTGTCCCACGAATTGTTAAGGTATGCCAAAAAATATCATCTGTCTATTCTATTAAGGCTTTTCCCGGCGTTGAGCTAACCCATGTACATCCTGACCACATCTTTGAATTGTCAAAAGAAGCGAGAAGCTTAGGTGCGAAGATTATTATCGTACATGGAGAAACAATAGTGGAGCCGGTCATTCCGGGAACCAATCTTGCGGCCGTCAAATCTCCCATTGATATTCTTGCACATCCGGGATTAATTTCGGAAGAAGAGGCGAAGATTGCCTCACAAAACTCGGTATTTCTGGAGATTTCAACGCGGAAGGGCCATAGTTTAACGAACGGGCATGTGCTGTGTCAGTCTCGAAAGTTTAACGTGGGTTTGGTACTGAATACGGACAGTCACGCACCGGGTGACCTTGTGGATAAGGATATGGCACGTAAAATCGCAGCCGGTGCCGGAATGACCGGCGAAGAAATAGATGCGATGTTTGCGAATTCTGAATATCTGGCAAACAATCGTTAGTAGTTACCCGGCATCTGGCATCCAGTAACAAGCATCAAGTATCAAGTAACCAGCATCCAGCATAATGAAATCAATTTTTCTATCTGACGCACATCTGAAATACGAAAACAGTACAGGCTATCGCAACCTCCTTGGTTTTTTTGATTCTATGATGGGGAACGTGAGCGACCTTTTTATTGTGGGAGACTTTTTTGATTTCTGGTTTTGCAGAAATGACGCCATATATCCGGAATTTCAGGTAATAATTGATAAACTTCTGGAACTTAAAAACCAGGGAACGAATATCTATTTATTTGAAGGAAACCACGATTTCTTTCTTGATGAATTTTTCGGTAATAGCGGTGTCTATGTTTTTTCTGATGGAGCCGCCGTCGATCTGGATAAAAAGAAAGTGTTCGTATCCCACGGTGATACAATAGATACGGCAAATAAATCATACTTGCTTCTGCGCGGATTCTTGAGAAGTAAAGTGTTTTATATGATTCAAAAAAAACTACCCCCTGCTTTTCTATGGAAAATCGCCAGGATTAGCTCTAAGACAAGCAGGGATCATCTGGTCAGGTCGCCTGAAGGGCTTGTCGATAAAATGAAGGCATTTTCCATGAAAAAATTCAGCGAGGGTTTTGACGCCGTCATTCTCGGGCATTGTCATCAACCCATCATTGAGCACTATGTGATAGACGGGAGGAAAAAAACATTCGCCGTTCTGGGTGACTGGATCAGCCATTATTCTTATATTTTATATGATAATGGCGACTTCATGCTTACTTCATACAAATCATAAACATTTGTTCGGGCACTGAATAACAAAACATGGACAGATATCGTCATATATGGTAGCTACATCTCCATATTTTCTGGAGTTAATAGGCTATGAATTTCGGCGGGATAAATTCGGAATATTCTTCCTTCGAAAATGCTACCTTTGTTGTAGTCCCGGTTCCTTACGATTTAACCACAAGCTATCAGGCCGGGGCGAGAAACGGGCCCTCAGCCATCATCGATGCTTCATGTCAAATGGAGCTTTATGATGAAGGACTTCGTGTGGAAACTTATCTTTCGGGGATCCATACACTGTCCCCTCTCGAAGTGGAAGCAGGGGGACCGGAAAAAATGATTGAGACCGTTCGCGAAAGGATCGCCTACATCCTTTCTTTTGGTAAAATACCCGTTATCATCGGGGGAGAACACAGCATTTCGCTTGGTTCCGTTCAGGCAATGAAGGAAAAATATCCAACTCTTTCTGTACTTCATCTTGATGCCCATGCCGATATGAGGGATTCGTATCAGGGTACACCTTTCAGTCATGCCTGCGTCAGCCGCAGAATATCTGAAATATGTCCTGTCGTTCAGGTGGGAATTAGAAGTATGAGTGCCGAGGAGGCAACTTTTATAAAAGAAAACGGTATTAAAATATTTCCCCCGGACTTTCTCCACGAAAACCCCCTGTGGGAAAAGGAAATATGCAAAAATCTGTCGAAAGATGTCTATGTGACCATAGACCTTGATGTTCTCGATCCGTCTATTATGCCGGCAGTTGGCACTCCGGAGCCCGGAGGGGTTTACTGGAAGGATCTTACCCGCCTTGTCAGAGAGGTGTCTAACAACTGCAAGATACGGGGTTTCGACATTGTTGAACTAGCCCCCATTCCGGGGATGGTTGCTCCTGATTATACCGCAGCCAAACTTACATACAGGGTTATGGGGCATATAAATTCGAGGCAATAATTACCAACAGAACCTAAGGAGATAAAATATTGAAGGATTTCGTTCCCAGGAAAATGTTTTTTACGAAAGGCGTAGGATCTCACAAAGAAGAACTTCACTCCTTTGAGCTTGCACTGAGAGATGCCGATATAGAAAAGTGTAATTTGGTTCAGGTGTCAAGTATTTTTCCACCGGGCTGCAAGGTCATTTCAAGAAAGCAGGGCATGAAAGAATTGAACCACGGGGCTATAACATATTGTGTTATGAGTCGCTGCAGCAGCAATGAACCGAGAAGGCTCATTGCCGCTTCGATTGGTTGCGCCGTTCCGGCCGATAAGAGTATGTACGGCTATATCAGTGAACATCATGCCTATGGGCAAACAGGAAAGCAGGCAGGGGAGTATGCGGAAGATCTGGCAGCGGCCATGCTCGCATCGACTCTGGGGATTGATTTCGATATTGATGCCGCCTGGAATGAAAAAGAAGAAATCTTCAAGATAAGCGGCAAAATAGTCAGGACTAGAGAGATTACCCAGTCCGCTATTGTTAAAAATATAGGGTACACGTCCGTAGTAGCTGCCGCGGTTTTCGTTTTTTAATCCACAGGTTTTGCAGATTTACTGCGGCGAAGCCGCAAGGACTGAGCAACGCGAGCAATGAGCAATGAGGATTAAAGGCTTGGAGAGGATTACCCCCCTCTTTCGTCGCTTCGTTCCGTATTTAGATATTCGACTTTCGGATTTACGGCTTTGCCGCTTTAGGCTAATAACCTGAGCCGTTACTTTTTTAACAAAACTAACTTGTTATAATTTTTGAATAAACCTGAATTTCAGGGGGCATAAAAGATGCGATGCCCAAAGTGCCAGCTTGATAATCCTGACGGGGCCAGGTTCTGTAATGAGTGCGGCCATGGACTGGAAATTTCCTGCCGGGTATGCGGGAATGTAAATCCGCCTGCCGGTAAATTTTGCAATGAGTGCGGTCATAGTCTGAAAAATCCCCCGGACGTCAATCCTGTCGTCCATCCAGAAACATCATTTCCAGGCGACGAATCCGTCGTTTATCCTGATTCAATTAAAAGTGAACGAAAACATGTGACGGTCCTTTTTTCCGACCTGTCCGGATATACTGGAATGTCGGAGAAATTAGACCCCGAAGAAGTCAAAGAAATTATGAATCGCATCTTCGGGGAAGTTGCCCGGATTGTGACCAGGTATGAAGGAATTATCGATAAGTTTATCGGTGATGCTGTCATGGCCCTTTTCGGTGTGCCAAAAACCCATGAAGATGATCCGTTCAGAGCCATCATGGCCGCGAGGGAAATACACGATGTAGTGGAAGCCATAAGTCCCCAGCTGGAGGAAAAAATTGGAAGGTCCATATCGGTGCATACCGGTATCAATACGGGGCTCGTAGTTACTGATAAAATGGATATTGAAAAAGGGAAACACGGGATGACAGGGGATGCCATTAATCTAGCCTCCCGCCTTACGGATATGGCTGGCGCGGGTGAAATTCTTATCGGTCCCGATACCTATCGCCATGCTGAAGGGTTTTTCAATTTTGAAGGTCTCGAATCCACAAGGATTAAAGGAAAAGCTGAACCGGTTGAAGTTTACAAAGTGCTGTCCGCGAAGGAAAGGCCTGTTAAAATTCATCGTCTCTCAGGTCTGAGGGCTGATCTGATCGGGAGAGAGACAGAGATGTCCTGTCTTGTCAATGCCGTTGTAAAACTCAAAGACGGAAACAGTTCTATTTTCTCTATTTGTGGGGATGCGGGAACGGGAAAGAGTAGACTTGTTGAGGCGTTCAAGGCTACTTTAGATCTTGGAGAGGTTCAGTGGCGGGAGGGACACGCATATGCATATTCTCAAAATATTCCCTATTTTCCATTGATCGATTTTTTGAACAGACTGTTTCAAATTAAAGAGGAGGATTCCGCTGAAAAAGTTAAAGAAGAGATCGAATCGAGTATTAAAAGTCTGCTCGGAAATAGAGATGACGTTACTCCTTATATAGGGAGTCTTTATGGCCTCAATTATCCCGAAGTAGAGGAGATGAGCCCTGAACTCTGGAAATCCTGCCTGCAAAAGGCGATTCATGCGATTTTATCAGGTCTGGCACAGGAAAGACCAACAATTATATGTCTGGAAGACCTCCACTGGGCGGACCCATCATCTGTAGAATTCTTGCGTTTTATTCTATCTGATTTCAGACATGCCGTCCTTTTTCTCTGTGTATACAGGCCTTCCTTCAGCCTTTTTACCGGCCATGAGCTGAGCGGCACGGAAAAAGTGCATAATGAGATACGACTTCGGGACCTTTCATCCTCTGATGCACAGGAGATGGTGGAATCCTTGCTGAAGACCGATACGGTTCCCCTTGAATTAAAAAAATTCGTCCGGGAAAAGGTGGAAGGGAATCCCTTTTATCTGGAGGAAGTAATTAATTCCCTGATCGAATCAGGAACGCTCAGTCATGGTAATGGTGGCTGGAAGTTAACCAGGCCAATCGCTGAGGCAGCGATTCCTTCTACCCTTCAGGGCGTGATTTCTGCACGGCTTGATCGATTTGAAAGGGAGACGAAAAATGTGCTTCAAGAAGCCTCTGTCGTAGGGAGGGCTTTTCTTTACGACATTCTCAAGCGGATTACGGAGTACAAAGGCAATATAGACCGATGTCTCAATGATCTGGAGAGACTTGACGTAATAAAGACAAGGTTTCTCCAGCCTGATATCGAGTATATTTTTAAACACGCCCTGACCCAGGATGTTGTTTATAATGGTCTTTTAAAAAAGGAGCGCCAGACAATTCACGAGAGAATTGCCCTCGTTATGGAGGAGTTATTTCGCGACAGAATCTCAGAGTTTTATGAAATTCTTGCCTTTCATTTTAAACGGGGGCAATCAGTTTTCAAAGCTGTGGAATATCTTGTGAAGTCGGGCGAAAAGAACCTCGCAAGATATTCTCTTGATGAATCTCATCAGTATTACAAAGAGGCTTTCGAACTCCTGTCCAATAAAGCTAAGAAGACGGGGGGAGAAGAAGTTCTTCTGATCAGTCTTCTCAATAAGTGGTCCATTGTCTTTAACCAGCGTGGAGATTACAGCAGGCTGATTGATCTTCTTAAGGATCATGAAAAACTGGCTGATTCTCTGGATGACAAAGAGCACACCGGGATGTTCTATGGCTGGCTTGGCTGGGCACTGCGGCAGAGAGAGGAACTAAAGGAGGCATATCAATATTTATGTAAATCCCTCAAGTATGGTGAGGAGATTAAAAATCGAAAGGTAATAGGGTATGCCTGCGCCTGGCTTTCACAAACGTGTTCAGATCTGGGACTTTTGGATGAAGCAATTATCTTTGGAAAAAGGGCGCAGGAAGTATCCGATCTTCTTGAGTCGGATCAATTGTTCTTTCAATTTTCCATGGTGGGAATGGGACTTGCATACTATTTCAGAGGAGAACGTAAAAAGGAAGCCGAAGTTGGAAAAATCCTTCTGGACTATGGTCAGAAACAGTCTGACATTCGATCCACAGCCATGGGACACAATATGATGGGATTGGGAAATTTGACAGCGGGCGATTTTCCTTCGGCCGTTGAGTCTTTTCAGCGATCAGTACAGGTTTCCCTGGATCCTATGATTTCCTGCCTCTCTCAGTTATTTCTCGGAATGGGCTACCTTTCCAACAACCAGTCTCGGGAAGCTGAAGAAACACTTGAGGAGGTAATGAAATTTAATGATGACTTTGGTCTCGAAGCAATCGGAACGTCAGCCGAGGCCCTCAAGGGTATCATTTTGATTGCGAGGGGTGACCTGAGTCAGGGGGTAAGAATTACAGAGAATGCATTAAGAGTATGGTTCGAAAACGGAAGCAGATACCGCTATGCTACTCTGGAACACCAACTGGGCAAGGTCTATTTCGAGCTTATCTATGGTGAAAGGCGAAGGACCTTTTCCCTTCTGGCTAAGAACATCGGATTTCTTATAAAAAGTGTTCCATTTGCCGCAAAAAAGGCTGAATCGCATTTTAATAAAGCAATCGAAATTTCAAGGGAGATCGGAGCAAGGGGAATTTTGGGTCAGGCAAATCTGGATCTTGGTCTATTACATAAGGCAAAAGGCAGAACTGATCAGGCGCGAAAGTGTATTGAAGAAGCTATGAATATCTTTGAACATTGCGAAGCGGAAATATATCTGAAACAGGCAGAAAAAACTTTATCATCCCTGTGATATAAATGAATTATCCTGCCTAAAGGCGGGACATCTAAAACAATCTCCTCCCCCTTGAGGGGGAGGATTAAGGTGGGGGTGAAAATTTAATCTGATTTCCCCCTCCCTCCGGGGGAGAGAGTATAATAAGTATGCCATTTGTGAGAACAAAAACATGGAATTACACATATGTGTTTCAGGAAAATACAATTCCTCTGACTGTTTGGATTATAGAAACTCCTTGACATTTATATATGCTTGAGTTAAAAATCCCTTTTGCTTAATGAAATGTGACGCGGGGTAGAGCAGTCTGGTAGCTCGTTGGGCTCATAACCCAAAGGTCGGTGGTTCGAATCCGCCCCCCGCTACCAA
>CAZKGS010000084.1:1819-9630 GCA_964552105.1 uncultured Syntrophaceae bacterium | reverse complement strand
GATTTCCCGTGCGTATGCTCACAACAATGCCGCACGTTTTCTTCTGGTCAAAGGAAAGCAGGATTACCTGGCCGACCGACAAGGAATACTGGAAACATTAGATAGCCCGATGGAGGAGGCCCTTGAAGCCATGGGAGGCACCGGTGATACACTGACGGGTATTGTTTCGGCCCTGATCGATTCAGGAATGTCAATCAGCAAAGCGGCAATAGTGGCAATGAAGGTAAACCGGCTGGCGGGCCATTACGCGAAACCCACACCGGCAACACAAGTCATAGAAGTTATCCATCACATACCGAAAGCGTTATCGGAAGTCCTCGAAAAAAGAGAAAGGGACATAAGTTAAAAGCTGTTAATGCCCAAAAATGAAAAAACCCCGGGTTAGAATGCCCAGGGTATAGTTTAATTACATTGCTGCAGAAGCAGACTAAAACTGTTTTTTAATAAATTGAACCGCTAAAAGAGTATGCCTTAATCCTCACTGCTCTCCGTGGATGATGTTGTGTCCGCAGATTTACCGGTTTCACTCTCTTTGCTTACTGACAAATCCGAAGATGCTTCATCGTGTTTGTCCTCACTCAGGGAAGGTTTCTTTCCGCCGTAATCGGTTACATACCAGCCCGTTCCTTTAAGATGGAAAGAGCAGTTGGAAATCAGCCTTTTAGCCTTTCCTTTGCAGAACCTGCAGGCAGGAATGGTATCATCTGTGATACCATGAAATTCTTCAAATTCCTTTCCGCACTTTGTACATTTATACTCGTAAATCGGCATAAAAACCTCCACTATATATGAATTCTTAATTTTGAATTTTTAATTATCAATTTTAATTCTTGGTTAAGTCGAATATGTCTCCTATATGGTATTGATCGCTGAAGCAATCAAGCACCAGATTGAGATTGTTATCGGCTATGGGTTGTAATATATTCCGGGTGATTGAATGAACCTTCTCTTCTTCCTGTATTTTCTCTCCCACAGGTGCATCAAAATCACCCTCTCCCCGGTTAAAACGAACAACATGTATCAGTTCATGAGTGGCTATATAAAGCATGAGGGGTATCAGTTTTATGAAGGAACTTCCCCTTTCTACAGCATTTAAAATCCGATCGTCCTGAAGACATATCCTGTAAAAATGGAATCTTTTCTTATTATCGACACCCTCTTCCTTTTCATAATCGTACTTACAAAGGTGTGCAAACGCTCTGTTATTTACCTCATGTTCCTCAAGATATGCAAGGGTTTTTACATCGTATCTATGAGTTTTCCAGTCCTCGGAATTAAGGTGGAAATGTTTCTCAGCCAGCTTTTCGGCCTGGCTAAATGTTTTATTTATAAAAGATATCTCTGCTGGACTGAAATGCTTTTTCTCAGACATTTTTCTAAGAAATCCCCGGAAACTTCAAAATTAATATATGCATTTCATTCTCAATGTCAATAATTTTACTTACATCTTTAACGGGGAACCTTAACAATTTCCCGGGTTCCCTGATAGAATTCCGCTATTTTGTTGTCAGTAACGGAGAAACTTGATCTTATACTCCTCTCAAAAGAGGAAACCCTTCTCCTGTATTGATAAATTCCATGCCACCCTGCACAGATATAGCCTGGATTTATTTTGGAATTGGCGTGCTTGTCAGGAGATACTTGAGGTCTTCATCCTCAAACCTGATAGCAAAACCCGCAAAAGGAGACTCGTTGCCTTCATCACTGACAAAATCATCCCAACCAGCTGTGAGATACAGGTGTTTGAAAAGCCTGTACTCGGCGAATATCTTCAGATGAGGATCCCTGTCCGTATCAAAATCGAATGCCTCAAATGTAAGCTTCAGGTTATCATCATATGCGAAATAGTCTATTCCTACACCACCGGTAGACTCGAGAAGACCGCCCCTGAGAACAACATCTTTGTATCTTTTTGCAATCTCGGCATTGAAAAGTAACTCATTTTTTTCCCATTCTTCAGTACGGGTAGTTGTTCCGCCGGTCGTCCTGTCAACAATTGTCCGTCTGCCCCTGGGATCAGCAACTATCCCGAGAATATAAAATTTATCTTCTTTCGGCTGAATCCTTACCTCGAGGTAACTTTTTGCATCGCTTTTATCGAACAGATATTCACCCCGGTAACTGAGGAAGGTTCTGAACTGCTCCGCCTTGGAAACATACCTGTCAATTCCTTCCATACTCTTATCAAGGCTTTTCAGGCTCGCATTCAGATTATCCACTGTTTCTTCATCGTTTATCAACTTTCCTATCGTTCCCCTGCCATCGTTGATCTTGTCGGTTATATCCTGAAGGGAGGCAACGGTTTTGTCAAGATTCTCAAAAACCCCCTCGTTATTCACCAGTTGCCCTATCGTACCTTCACCTTTGTTGACCCTCTCAGTAATACCGCTGAGGGCGGCAAAGGTTTTTTGCATTTCAGCGGCCGCGCTCTGCAAACTGTCAACCATGAGATTAAATTTTTCGTCGTTTCGCTGGACAACTTTATTAAGGCTAACACTGAGGTCTCGCGTATTCGTAAGTATGGCTTTGAGATTTGCCTCTCCTTCTTCGCTCCCAACAACTTTTTTCAAAGAAGCTGTTACTTGCATTACATCACTTGCTATTGTACCGATTTCCCGCAGAAGCTTGTCAATATCAGCCTGTTTTTCCACCTTTGTGATCCGATCTTCGTCCTTGAGATATGCCATACCCCTCGTCCCGGGTTGTATCTCTATAAACTTTTCTCCCAGGATTCCATGGGTCTTTATCGATGCTGTGACATCCTTTTCCAGCTTCACATCGGGGATTATTCTCATAGTCACAAGGGCCTTCCCATCCGTAAGGCCAATTTTTTCAACCCTGCCCACCTCAACTCCTGCAATCATAACCGAGGCATCTTTGTCGAGCCCCGCTGCGTTATCAAAAACAGCGGTTACAAGGTATCCCTTTTTTAAACCAAATCCATACTCTCCTACCCGGAAGGACATGTATCCCAATATGATCAACGCGACCAGAACGAATAATCCAACTTTCGCCTCCGTACTAATTGAAAACATCCTATCCTCCAATCTTAAATCACGGGTGAGAGAAAAAATCGTTTCACATAACAGCAATAGGGCCGTCAAGGCTTCCTGAAAGAAATTGTGTCAATACGGGATTATCCGATTTTCTGATTTCTTCAGGGGTCCCGTACTCTATAATTTTCCCTTCATACAACATGGCTATTTTGTGGCCTACCTCAAAGATAGATTGAATATCATGACTTATAACAATACAGGTCAGATTAAAATTCTTCTGCGTGCTTATAATAAGTTCGTTTATCGCTTCGGTCATAATGGGATCAAGACCCGTCGTGGGCTCATCAAACAGGACAATCTGCGGAAGCATGGCCACAGCCCTGGCCAGCCCCACTCTCTTCCTCATACCTCCACTGAGTTCGGATGGCATTTTGTTCTCCACACCTGACAGCCCCACCGCATTCAGCCTCTCTCTAACGATCTCCTCTATTTCTTTTTCTTTCTTTTTCGTATGTTCCCTCAAGGGGAATGCTACATTTTCTCCCACATTCATAGAATCAAAAAGGGCGGCATCCTGAAAGAGCATGCCAAATTTCTTTCGAACCTCATTCAGTTCCTTATCATTCAGTTTGGCAATATCTACATCGTCAATAAAAACCCTTCCGCTGTCCGGTTTAAGGAGGCCAATTATGTGTTTCAGGAGGACACTCTTCCCCCCACCGCTCTTCCCGATGATGACGGTGGTCTTGCCATCTTCAATTTCGAGATTGAGACCATCTAAAACCTTTTGTTTTCCAAAAGACTTATAAACATCAATAAGTTTAATCATATGCTCCGAGTTTCAGGTTTCAAGTTTCAAGTTATTCCTTTCACCTTGTTCCTTGTTCCTTGTTCCTTTGCTTCTAAAACATGATAGCCGTAAGAAAGTAATCACTAACAAGAATCGTTATTGACGCTAATACAACAGCCTCCGTTGTGGCTCTGCCGACTCCCTCTGCACCTCCTGTTGTGTTAAACCCCTTATAACATCCGACGAGGGATAAGATGAGGCCAAAGACTGCTGCCTTTATCAATCCGTTATAAATATCATCCAGCTCTACGTACCTGGTAATATTTTTAACAAAGGCGCCTGCATTAATATCTAAAATAACTACACCGACAAAGTATCCACCTATTATTCCCACAAAATCCGAAACAATGGTTAAAATGGGAACCATGATAACGCCGGCGATAACTCTGGGAACAATAAGATGTTTAACGGGATTTGACGCCATTACGTAGAGAGCATCGATCTGTTCTGTCACACGCATCGTTCCGAGCTCAGCGGCCATGGCCGAACCCGCTCTTGCCGTTACCATAAGAGATGTAAGAACAGGGCCAAGTTCTCTCGTCATCCCCAGAGCAACAGTGGAACCAACCAGGCTTTCCGCACTGAACATTCTGAAACCATGATATCCCTGAAGAGCCATGACCATACCGGTAAAGGTACCGGTCAATATGACGACAAATATGGACTTGACGCCGACAAACTCCATTTGTTTGAAGATGAGCCGCAGCTTCATGGGAGGTCTGAACATCCAGCTCAATACAGAGAGAAAGAGAAGAAGAATCTTCCCCATTTCCTCAACGTTTCGCAGAACTGATCTTCCAAAATTGTCAACTGCAGCAGATACTCTGTCCATAAATAAAAGAAATGTGTCTAATTGTTAATTCAAAATCTGAAAAATTCCAAAATGTCAAATTTCAAAACCCAATGACAAAAAAGTTGTACTTTGACATTGGGCTTTGGTTTGAAAAGTGTTTTATAATGGTCCTCTTTTTTTCGCATGAGCCTCAAGAGAAAAATCAATAATTTTATCTATAAATCCTGACTGGGTTATTCCGGATGCTGCCGCCTGGTGGAAGAGAACAGTGGAAGGGGTCATCCCGGGCAGACTGTTCGGCTCTAAAACTAACACCCGCCTATCATTCAAAACAAACATGTCTATTCTTGAATACGCTTTCAATCCCAGGACACAATATGCCCGTACTGCCACATCCTGAATTTTTTTCAACATTTCTTCCGATACCCTGGCGGGCGTTTTGTTCTCACCCTGACCATAGAGAAACTTGTCCTCCAGGGAAAGAACATCTTCTGTCGGTATGGTCTCCGATGGAGTCAGGGCAATGGGCGCGTCATTTCCAATAACACCGCATGTCACTTCCATCCCGGTTATGAATTCTTCAACCAGTGCTATACTATCCCAGTCAAATGCGGACAGAAGAGCATCGGGGATACCCTCTATCGATACGACCTTTTTTACAGCCGTACTGCAACCTTCTCTGGTCGGTTTCACAACGCAGGGAAATCCTATATCTTTTTCAATTTCATCCAGGGTCTTATCTTTGTTATTTTCCCATTCTCTTATAGACACAGCCTTTGTTCGCGGCACATCTATTCCACTCATGGCAAGCACATTCCGGGAAGTATATTTATCTATACCAAGGGCAGAGCCCAGAACGCCGGAACCGGTATAAGGAATCTTCAGGAGTTCAAGAAGCCCCTGCAGACACCCATCTTCTCCATACTTCCCGTGAAGACCTATGTAGATGAAGTCCACTACCGACTTTAATTCTTCATAGGGAATTCTTCTGGCGTCTTCTGCCAGATCTTCTTCGATATCCATGGTAGAGTTTCGCATCAACAGTTTGATGGGAATCTCCCATAAAAGGCCCTGGCTATCCATAAAGACGGGAAGGGGATCATATTTCTGACGATCCATCTTGCTGAAGATATTCCTTCCACTCTCGAGGGAAACCTCTTTTTCAGAAGATATCCCCCCCATAATGACCCCTACCCTCATTTTTTCATGTTTTTCTTTTTTCACAGTTGTTGCTCGCTCCCCATCAGAAGCTTATTGTAAGGCCAACATAGGGTCCCTTGAATTCAAGATCCGCGTAAACATCACTTATATCGTCCACTTCGAGTTTCATGATTCTATAGCCACCATGAATATCCAGGAAAGGAAAGGGGGTTAAGGAAACGTCGGCCAGTCCCTCATAAAACTTGTTACCCGAGTAACCTATACCTGTTGCCTTTGCCCTAACCTCCAAAATATCAGCAAGTATACCCACATGCATCCCCAGACCTATCATTGGAATTGGCGCCTTGAAGGTTTCACTTTTATCAAGACTAAGGCCTGTAGCTCTCAACCTTGCCTCACCCTCGACATATTTGACCTTGCCGATAATACCCAGAGAAAATCCGGCCAATATGTTTTCCAGATCGAGGATATCATACTGGTATTCCAGATCGATCATCGTGAATTCGAGATCCGACTGGACAAATGAAGTAGCAGTATAAGTCTCTCCCATAAAATAGATCGTTCGACTCAAGTTCTTTTCACCTGAATAATCGGCCTTCGTGTACATGAGGCTTATGTGATGCTTTCCAATTCCCGCAAAGACTTCAACAGAGGGATAACTTTCATCGCCCACACCAAGCTCATCTTCCACGTCAATGTTTGTTCCAGTAACCCCACTATTATCCACTCTGACATCTCCGGAAAATTCGGGAAACCAGTAATATCCTCTTGCCCCAAGCTCAAAGGCCTGTGCCGAAACAGAAAATGCTAAGAGAAAAATAAAAACAGCCAGCGTGCCTACAATACCTGAATTCCATTTTTTCATTATTCTTTCCTCCTCTTTACTGACACAGATTTATAATGTTATTTGGCAATCTTGTAAAGTGTTTTCCACCCGTTTCCTCTCTAGTCTCTAAATTATTATAACGGCCCCCTTTTATCGCCATGAATCTTGAGTGAAATATCGATAAGCTCGGATATGATCATTGATGGCAGCATACCCGCCTCTGCTGCCTGTTCAAAAAAGAATGATGAAGGCGCCATTCCGGAAGATGAATTTGGATCTGTAATAAGCACACGCCCATCGTTTAAGAAAAACCCGTCTATTCTGCCGTAAGATCTGAAACCAAGAGCCTCGAATGCTTTTATAACTTTTTCCTTAATAAGCTCAACCACATCAGCAGGAATATTTCTCGGCGGTGTAAACTTCCTGCACCTTCCGGGCATATATTTATCGTCGTATGAGTAATACTCACTCTGGGGATAAATCTCTGTCAGTGCAAGAGGCCTCGGGACACCATCTCTCTCAATTACAATACATGAAAATTCTATCCCATCGAGACATTCTTCCACCAAAACGGCATTATCCCACTTGAGAGCATCATTTATTCCTTCTTCCAGGGTGCTTGCATCTTTGACAATTGTGACTCCGACACTCGACCCTTCTCTCGTCGGTTTGGTAACCAGGGGAAAGCCAAAGTTCTCGATCAATTTTTCCTGAACTTCCTTTTTTTTGCTTTTCCATTCATCCTCTGGAACGACCACGCTCCGGGGAACATCAATGCCGGCCGCCCTGAGGATTTTCTGTTGCATATCCTTATCCATACCGATGGCGGAAGCCAGCACACCGGGTCCGGTATAGGGAATACCAAGAATTTCAAGAAGCCCCTGGATGCACCCATCATCCCCATATTTTCCATGGAGGGAAATAAAAGCAAAATCGACTTCATCTTTCATCTGCTCGTATGATATTTTACGTGCTTCGCCCTCAAGATGTTCCGAAATATCTACTGTCGTATTTTGAGATATGAGCTGCCACGGTATAATCCATAATCCTCCTTCAAAATCCATAAATATGGGTACAGCCTCATATTTTTCCCGGTCGAGATTATCAAAAACATTCCTGCCGCTGTTCAGTGAAACTTCATTTTCCGAAGACATGCCGCCCATTATGATGCCTACTCTCAACTTC
>CAZKGS010000084.1:0-1719 GCA_964552105.1 uncultured Syntrophaceae bacterium | reverse complement strand
CCCCGCAAAGAAACTTACCTCTCTTACTCTCCTCAATTCAGTTCCACCGTAATTGAAATTTATTTCCAGTCCCCTTGTTGGATAAGCCAGATAGACAGAGAAGATATTACTGCTCTTGAATTTCTTGGTCACAATTTCGATCTGTATTTTTACCTGTTTGTTCAATTTATTTCTGATTTCATCTCCTCCGCACCAGACCTCATACCCCCTGGCCGTATTTTCGGCCCTTATTATGGGCATATCCTCGTCATCAACCCTGACCCGATCAACTTTAAAGTCTCTTTCCCTGATCTGTTCTTCTCTCGTACTCAACAGCCACCGGTATTCACAATTTTCATCATCAAACAGCTGAGAAAGTTGTTCGTTGTTCAGGGCACACCCGATGAAAAAAACGTTATTTTTAAGGGTCTTGGAATATTCTATACGGGTTGTGACTTTGAAGTAATCTTCAGCAAATTGATCCGCTGATTTTTCCTCCGCGGAAAACTCACTTACATATATATCGTACTTGAACCCCTCCCTTAATTCCAGCTGACGATTCTCTTTCCCGAAAAGGGTTTCAAACATTTCATAGTAGATAGCATTCCCCATTTCGGCATCATGGGCCCTGGCCTGAAAACAGCTTCGAATAATATTATCGATCCTGGCAATAGACCTTTCCTCATCGGGAATAAATATCCGTCTTAAGCGCGGCTCAACGACACCTTTCTTTCCCTTATTCACAAATACCCGGGGCGCTCTCTTCCCTAAAACACATAATATTTCATAACTGATTGTTTTTGCCTTCCCTGCAATTTCATTTGCCGATATGTATTCTTCTCCCTGTCTGCCCATGAGCACAACTTCATCGTCTACCTTGCATTCAGGTATATGACTTACATCCACCGTACACATATCCATTGAAACTCGACCAACAAGGGGAGCCCTCTTGCCCCTTATCAAGGCTTCACCCTGATTTGAGAGAATAAATCCGTACCCATCACCATATCCCACAGGTATCGTTGCTATTCTCGTTGGTCTGTCTGTGACATAAGTTCTGCCGTAACCGATACTATAACCCTCCGGAAAATCCTTGAGGAGCACAACTGTTGTCTTAAAGCTCATCACAGGGGTAAGATCCGCTTTTGCCGCCGTACCGGGAGAGGGATATATACCGTAAGTCATAATCCCCGGCCTGACCAGATCAAGATTAAACTGCGGAAAATTGAGGACTCCCCCACTGTTAGACAGATGCCTGACCGGAATGTGGATACCATTTTCTTCCAGATGATCGAGAAGATCCTTGAACAGTTTCCACTGTGTTATATTATAATCATCATCTTCGACCTCGCTGGAAGAAAGATGTGTAAATATTCCATCAACACTGATATTGGAAAAACCGAGAATTTCCCTGATCATGTCAAAAGCTTCATAGTAGATGGTCCCACCCCTGCCCATTCCCGTGTCAACCTCTATATGAACAGGTATTTTTGCCCCTTTTTTCTTGAAAGTTTCGTTGAGCTCGCGGGCAAACCCGATGTTTGAAACGGAAGGAGTAAGATTGTACTTAATGATCTCATCTATTTCGGAAACCGGGGAAGGACTGAGTATTAGAATTGGGGCATCTATCCCGCTAACCCGGAGTTGAACCCCCTCATCTGCATTGGCAACTCCCAGCGAAACAGCACCATTTTTCAGAGCAAAATTGGATATCTCTATTGCTCCGTGACCGTAAGCATC
>CAZKGS010000083.1:7452-9689 GCA_964552105.1 uncultured Syntrophaceae bacterium | reverse complement strand
GAGACGAAATCATCCGGACGTTTGTAAAGGGAGATACAAAGCCGCCCTATGTGGTAAATACGTCGAAACTGAAAAGCCCGCAGAATGTTGTCATGGTCTCACATTCGCCGGAAAAAGAGTTCGTTTTTCAATTGATAGACAACTCCGATTATCTGGATTCCTGGATAAAGTCACCGGACAAAAATTTCTACAGCATTGTTTATGAATACTGGAAAGGCGGGAAAGACAGGGTCAGACGAAGCTTTAACCCTGATTTCTTTATAAAAATCGATCTTGATGGGTACATTTCAAGGCTTGACGGTAAAGGAACCCAGGATCATCTTGAAAAACTGAAAAAACTCCAGGACGACGGTATAGAAAGCATTATCAAGGTAGTAGAGATCAAGTCGGATGAAGAACAGGACGAAGCAACCCCCGCAAAAGGGGAATACGCGAAGGAACACTTCGAAAGAGTAAACAAAAAATTGAGTACAGTGAACCTGGCAGATATTGACAGCCGATATCGGGCTGATGCTCGGCAGCATTACACCTTTGATCTGCTGACCCCTCATCAATTTTCGCGCTGGATTGTGGATTTAAAAAAGGGGAATATGGAATGATTTAAAGAATTGATGCACCGGTAAAAAATGAAATGTGAATCATAAAGATAAAAGAGGGTATCACAATGGGAAAAGCCGGGGGAATTCCGGGGAATTCCGGGGACATGATACTTAATTATTTATGGAAAAAATTAAAATTGACAAAATAGTTCGTTCCAATCGCAAGACTGTAGCATTGATTGTTACCCAAGACGCAACATTGGTTGTGCGTGCGCCTGTATTTACACCGATGGAACATATCGAACGCCTGGTTAGCAAAAAGAGCTCCTGGATAAGACAGAAGATTGCTGAAGTAATCGAGCGGCCCAAACCGTTAGCAAAAGAATTTGTGGGTGGTGAGGGATTCTTATATTTGGGAAAGCTTTATAAGCTCCATATTGTTGATGACGCCTCTTTGATAATTGAGCTTAAGGATAGACTTTATATTTCAAAAAATTCTCTGCCACAGGCAAGGCAGGTTATCGTGCAATGGTATAAAAAAGAAGCATTAAAAATAATCAGGGAGCGTTGCGCGTGGTATGCAAAAATTATCGGATATAAGCCGGCCTCCGTTAAAATTACCAACGCGCAAAAGCGGTGGGGCTCCTGTGGTCCAAAAGGAAGGCTTAATTTCAGCTGGCGGCTCATCATGGCACCTGTGGAAGTCATAGATTATTTAGTTGTGCACGAATTAGTTCATATTGGACAGCCTGATCATTCAAAGCTGTTTTGGGCTAAAGTCAAGAGCATTCTGCCGGATTATCAAATGCGGGAGAAATGGCTAAAACAAAATGGTAGATTGTTAACATTGTAAATTCCTTTCGAGATGAGAGGTCCGGAACCGCGAGAGTAACATACAAAACTTTCACGGCTTGAACCCTACGGGTTTTTTATTATAATCGGGTCGCTCTACTTTGGTGTTCTGAACCCTCTTATCGATTTTTTTCGGTGGATCATGCTGTCAATTATCGGTATTCTGCTCTTCAGGTAGGGAAATTTGCGGGCATCGGGAGGTAAGAATTTCTTACAATTTGACTTGCTTGATGTTATAAAACCTTTGGACGATTGGCTGTTTGCGTAAATAAAGTTTACAACATTAATATCAGGTTGGGAGCTTGCGTGGCTGAGTATGCAGGAGTTTAAATATGGATTATATCAAAATTAGGTTTGGGAATGACTTGGAAGAGATCAACACCGAAATTCAAGAAACTATCGATACAATGTTTCGTTTAGTCCACCTGGGGTTTGCACGTCCCCAATGTGGCTGGAAACCGCAGGTAGATATTTGTGAAACACCTGAGGAAATTGTGATCCTGGTTGAGCTTGCAGGGGTAAATAAGGAAGACCTTAATGTAGAAATTAGTCGCAGGGTTTTGAAAATTTACGGGACGAGGAAAGAGAAACAGCTTACAGGAAATGCAAGATATCACCTTGCTGAGATCCCGTATGGGTATTTTGAGAGAAATTTCTCATTATCTTCTCCGATTGATACGGAAACTGTTGTTGCAACATATCGAGATGGTTTTTTGCACATACGGCTGGCAAAACTACCTTTGGGTAAGAGGCACAAAACTTCTATTTGAAAAATTCTATCTGTTTGAATCAAAGAACACTTTAAATAACATGGCATATCTTTTTGGAGGTTTACATGGCAGATCA
>CAZKGS010000083.1:0-7352 GCA_964552105.1 uncultured Syntrophaceae bacterium | reverse complement strand
AACAAGATACAACTTTTCATGCAGGGTATCAGCAGGTTCAAAGTTATAGAATTTGTGGAAGGTAAACCGTATTTACAGGCACGTATAGAAACCATCGAAGATCAGGAAGTCAAGGACATTGAAGTAGAAGCACTGATGACTAATCTTGCTGGACTCTTCGACAGGGTTATTCAACTTTCACCGTTTTTACCCCAGGAATTTGGCATCATGGTCAAGTCGATCCCCAAACCTGGCACGCTCGCTGACACGATAGCATTTATTATAAATGTTTCTATGGAGGATAAACAAAAAATTCTGGAAATTCTGGATGTAAAAGAGCGTTTGCGTGAAGTAACAAAACTGGTTAACCACCAACTTGAGATTCTTGAACTCGGTAACAAAATCCAATCTCAGGTCAAGGGCGATATGGACAAGAACCAGCGCGAATATTATCTTCGCCAGCAACTTAAAGCTATCAAGCAGGAACTGGGTGAATCGGATGAATCGAAGGTTGAAATAGAAGAATATCGTACCAAGATCGAGAAAAAAAATCTTCCTGAAGAAGCCGGGAAAGAGGCGAAACGAGAGCTTGAGCGTCTTTCCCGTATGAATCCTTCTTCGGCTGAGTATACCGTAGCAGATACCTATCTGGATTGGATGACTGCACTTCCCTGGAATAAAGGCACGCAGGACAATCTGGATATCAGCAAGGCAAAGAGGGTACTGGATGAAGATCATTTTGGTCTGGAAAAGGCGAAAAAGCGTATGATTGAGTATCTGGCTGTGCGAAAGTTAAAGCCCGATACAAAGGGGCCTATCTTATGTTTTGTGGGACCTCCGGGTACAGGTAAAACATCCCTGGGACAGTCTATAGCAAAGGCATTGGGGCGCAAATTTATTCGTTTTGCTCTGGGTGGTATACGTGATGAAGCTGAAATTCGGGGGCATCGTCGCACCTACGTTGGGGCGCTTCCCGGTCGGATTATCCAGGGGATCAGGCGGGCAGAATCAAATAATCCCGTGTTCATGCTGGATGAGATAGACAAGGTCGGGAGCGATTTTCGGGGAGATCCATCCTCAGCGCTTTTAGAGGTCCTTGACCCGGAGCAGAATTTTTCTTTTACGGACAATTACCTCGATGTAGCCTTCGATCTTTCTCATATAATATTTATTACCACGGCTAATATCCTGGACACAATACCGTCAGCCCTCCGAGACAGGCTGGAAGTTATAGAACTGCTCGGCTATACACAGGATGAAAAGCTCGAAATTGCAAAACGCTATCTGATACCAAGACAGATAGAAGCGAACGGTCTCTCTTCAGGGCAGCTCACGTTTACCAGGGGTGCGGTAAAGCTCATCATATCTGGCTATACACGAGAAGCCGGTGTGAGAAACGTTGAACGGGAAATCGCTGCCGTGTGCCGTGGGGTGGCAAGCAAAGTTGCTGAGGGAAACATACAATCCGCGTCCATCACCGCTGGCGATATACAC
This sequence comes from uncultured Syntrophaceae bacterium, assembly GCA_964552105.1. Taxonomy (GTDB): domain Bacteria; phylum Desulfobacterota; class Syntrophia; order Syntrophales; family UBA6807; genus CAZGAK01. The sequence continues at coordinate 5,879 of CAZKGS010000083.1, read as the reverse complement.
AGATACCTTGGTCCGGTCCGTATGGTTTCTGAAACCAGTGTACGGACATCTAAGCCCGGTGTGGCAATAGGACTTGCCTGGACCCAGGCAGGTGGTGAAATTCTCTTCATTGAAGCCACGGCAATGAAAGGGAAGGAAGGCCTTACGTTAACGGGACAGCTTGGCGATGTGATGAAAGAATCTGCATCAGCTGCCTTGAGTTTTATTCGATCCAATGCTGTTGCTCTGGGTATTCCTGAAGATTATTTTGACAAGACTCACATACATATACATGTACCGGCCGGAGCTATTCCTAAAGATGGCCCGTCGGCCGGAGTCACTATCCTGACTGCCCTGGTATCCCTGACAACAAATCAAATAGTCAAAAAAGACCTTGCCATGACCGGTGAAATTACCTTGCGGGGGATTGTTCTTCCCGTTGGAGGTGTTAAGGAAAAAGTTCTTGCTGCCCACCGTGCAGATATCAAAACGATCATTCTCCCCAAATGGAATAAAAAGGACCTGGAAGATATTCCCCGAAAGGTACAGAAGGATATTCGCTTTTACTTTGTGGATGATATGTTTGAGGTACTGAAGATTGCTTTTGGTAAGGCATACCTCTGAGATTTTCAGCATAAGGTCCATACTTATAGCCGTGGATCGGATTTTTGCCTGGAATACCCACAAAAGAAAGACTTTCAAAGCCAGCCATGTCCACAAGACATGGCAGCGTCTTGTTGAACAAAACTGGTTATCAGTTGCCCCATTGCAGTAGAAAATCCTTATTTTGAAAAAGGCCTCTTTTGAAGGACCGGGACGAAGAGGAGATTCGGGACTACCTTGACGCTCTAGCGGAAAAGGGGTAATACCCTTAAGAGAGGGTAATAAAGAGGATAACAAAAGGGATATGGCACAAACACCTGATAAAAAGACTTATGTGGGAATCCCTTTTATTGAGCTTAGCGAAAAAGGTATAATAAGTGATTAATGAAGCGTATGAGGAAGCGAGAAGGATATGCGAAGAAATTGCCGCCACTTTTGAAACTCCCCGTTTTTACCGTGAAAAGGTCAACGAGGTTGATGATTCCCGGCGTCTCTTTGAAAATAACCCTATCGTTCAATCCTGCCTTGACATTTTAGCAACAAATGAAAGTTCATACGGCCACGGTCTATCCCACGCACGGAAAGTTGCCATTGACAGCGGAGCTATTGTGCTGATTGAGGGGATTCATCTAGCTAAAGGAAATACATTAAAACGGATGGTCATTCTTGCTCACCTGGCCGGCGTGTCACACGATATCAAAAGGTCACACAGCGATCATGCCATTGAGGGCGCAAAGGAAGCGGAAAAAATACTGAAAGGGTTCGATCTCGGGCATGATGAACGGAAGGCCATATCTCAAGCAATAGAAAATCACGAGGCATTCAAGCCATGTCACCCGTTGAATAGTCCCACGGATCAACTTCTGTCCGATGCCCTTTACGATGCCGATAAATTCCGCTGGGGTCCTGACAACTTTACGGAAATGATCTGGGATATCATAATACCCAGAAAAATTCCCCTTTCAACAGTATTAGACCATTTCACCACGGGGTTAGAGGGAATAGAAAAAATTCGAGACACCTTTCGAACCACTACGGGCAGGGAATACGGACCTGATTTTATTGATATCGGCCTCAAGATCGGGAGAAAGCTTTATTCAGAACTTAGGATAAAAAATAACAAAATAGATTTGAGGAAATCATAGAAATCTGGCAAAGTAGAACAAGGATTTTCCAGTCGCAGTCTCCGGTGAGCTCAGCCGAACCATAGATGGCTGGGGAAATTCGACTTTTTGCAAGATCGTCAAGAATGAAAGGGACAAAGATGGAACTGACAAAGAACCAACTGGACAAGTATGCAGATGTACTTCTATGGGGATTAAAAACGGCCAGAAAGGGTCGTTTCAAAAAAAATGATATCGTGCTGATTCGATACGAACCACCCGCAATAAAGCTGGCAGAGATTCTTCATGCCAAGCTCCTCGATATGGATATAAATCCTGTAGCCCGTATGGGGCTCACATGGAACATGGAACGCAACTTTTACAAAAAGGCCAACGATAGACAGCTTGTATTCCATGCCCCCGGCGAAAGGAAATTTTATGAAAATCTAAACGGCAACATTTATCTTCACGCGCCGGAATCTCTCACCCACCTTCGTAAAATTGACCCGAAAAAAATAGGAAAGGTACTCGTTGCAAGAAAACAGTTCCGCGAAATCCTCGATAAAAGAGAAGAGATGGGACAGTTCGGTTGGACATTATGTACATACCCGACACCTGAGCTTGCCAAACAAGCCAGACTTTCCCTGAAAAGTTACACCAGTCAAATCATCAAGGCATGTTACCTGGACAGGGATGATCCTGTTTCAGAATGGAAAGCCATTCACAAAAAAGCCGGTATGATAAAAAAATGGATGAACAGTATGGATGTAGCATATTATCATGTTCGATCAGACCATGTTGACCTGAAGATAAAACCGGGGAAATCAAGAAAATGGATCGGGGTTTCAGGCCACAACATTCCCAGTTTTGAGCTCTTCCTTTCACCGGACTGGAGAGGAACGGAAGGACGCTATTTTGCGAATCAACCCTCTTTTCGAAGCGGGAATTACGTTGAAGATGTCCGATTAACCTTTGAAAAGGGTAAGGCAGTCAAAATCAATGCCAGGGTCGGGAAAGATTTTGTATCCAAACAGTTATCCATGGATGCGGGTGCCGATAAAGTGGGAGAATTTTCACTGACAGATAGACGTTTTTCCAGGATTAACAAATTCATGGCAGATACACTTTTTGATGAAAATTACGGAGGTCGATACGGAAACTGTCACATCGCTGTCGGGGCATCTTATTCCGATACATACGACGGAAATCCGGCAGAATTGACAAAAGAGCTGAAGAAAAAACTCGGATTCAACGATTCGGCTCTTCATTGGGATCTGGTCAACACAGAAAAGAAAACGGTGGATGCCCATTTAACTTCCGGACAAAAAGTAAGAATTTATGAAGATGGGATGTTTACGGGATATTAAGATAAAACTTTTTCTCTCCTTTTTTTCGTGAAGCACGTTTCACATATGGGTTTTCTCGTCATAAGTTTTTCTATAAGGTTTTCAAGTATAAAAATATGAATCATCTCTTCTTTCGTATAGTTTTGCGACATTTGCAGGATCTCCGGGAAAGGATCATCATCCATTCGTTCAGAAAACCATTCACATGCTTTCTTTTCCTCTTCTGATAAATCCATTATTTCATCAAACGTGTGGATGAAGTCGTCACCGTCTTCTCCCTCAATCTTTCCGCATTCTCTGCAGCAACATGTAATTACCGGATATTTGCCTTTAAGGAATTCTCCCATTTTTACCTCATCTAATAGTAGCGAAGCTTTTTTTTAAGTTCTTCTTAATATAATAAACGTAAAGAAAAAATCAAGAAATAAACGAACCATGGGAGACACACAAATAAATATTATTGACTCGCTGCTCAATTTAAGTATATCCTGAATAGTAAGGATAGTTAAGTTGTTCGTTTCAAAGGTGAATACATGATAGAGACACTTAAGGCCGGGGAAGAAAAATACAAATTCTTTATAATGGCTATTCTCCTGGCTGTATCTTGTCTCCTCGCGTACTATTTTCATTTTGTGCTCGAATATGGTGCGATCTTCACCCACTTTTTCTACATTCCAATAATTTTAGCATCCCTTTGGTGGAAGAAAAAAGGTTTAATAGTGCCTGTATTCCTGGCACTAATCCTTCTCATCAGCCACACTCTTTTCAGATCGCATATACTAATTCTTGACGACCTGTTCCGGGCCATCATATTTATAGGGATTGGCCTCGTATTTGCTTCAATGAGTGAAAGGATTGCAAAAACAGGTGAAGCACTGCTGGAAAGCGAACAGGCTTTGAAGGCCACACTGGCAGGATCTCCAATACCGGCCTTCGTTATAGACACGAATCATACAATAACCCATTGGAATATAGCCCTGGAGGAAATGAGCGGAATCAAGGCTGACGAAGTTATCGGAACGAATCAGCATTGGAAAGCTTTTTACAACGAAGAAAGACCATGCATGGCAGATCTTTTAATTGATCAACTTTCAGAAGATATCTGTGTCTGGTATGACGGTGCCGCCCATTGTGACCCGTCTGAATTCGCTGAGCAGGCGTATGAAGCGACGGATTTCTTTCCGGCACTTGGCAATGAAGGAAAATGGCTCCGGTTTACCGCAGCTATCCTGAGGGATTCCGGAGGACATATACTCGGCGCCATAGAAACCCTTGAAGATATCACAGAACGCAAACTTGCTGAAGAAGCACTCAGGGAAAGTGAACTAAGATTGAAAGATATTATGACGGGATCTCCCATGCCGGCATTTGTAATAGATACGGACCACAGAGTAACCCATTGGAATAAGGCACTTGAAGAAATGAGTGGAATCAAGGCTGATGAAGTTATCGGCACAGGGAAGCACTGGAAGGCTTTCTACGACAGGAAAAGGCCTTGTATGGCTGACTTGCTTGTAGACGAGCTGCCAAACAAAGTACCTGGTTGGTACGCCGGTAAATACAATAAATCCGATTTAATCGAAGATGCGTATGAAGCAACTGACTTCTTCCCGGCATTAGGCAATGGAGGAAAATGGCTCCGGTTTACCGCAGCGATATTGAAGGATTCAAGGGGACGCTTAATCGGTGCTATCGAAACTCTCAAAGACATAACCGATTTCAGGGTCGCAGGGGATGCGTTGAGGGAAAGCGAACAACGATTGAAAACCGTTCTCGAGGGCTTACCCATGCCCACATTCGTCATTGACAAAGATCATATAGTAACCCACTGGAATAAAGCGCTGGAAGTAATAAGCGGAATCAAGGCTGACAAAGTGATCGGCACAAGGAAGCACTTGGACATATTCTGCAACAAGGACAGGCCCTGTATGTCTGATTTATTGATAGACGAACTTCCGAACAAAATCCCTTATTGGTACACCGGCAAATATAAAAAGTCCGATTTAACCGAAGGTGCGTATGAAGCAACTGATTTCTTCCCGGCGCTTGGTCGTGATGGAAAATGGATGCGCATCACAGCAGCAGTACTCAAAGATTCAAGTAGTGTAGTACAATATGCTATCGAAACTCTCGAAGATATAACAGCACGGAAACTCGCTGAGGATGCCCTCAGAGAAAGTGAAAGGAAATATATGGAACTGAGCATAACCGATGGACTTACCAAACTTTATAACTCAAGATATTTCTATTCTCAGCTGAAAGCAGAAGTAGACCGGGCAAATCGTTATAACCATCCTCTGTCACTTTTGCTGATGGATATTGATGATTTTAAACACTTTAATGATACATACGGTCATCTGGAAGGCGATCAGGTTCTGATGAGACTTGGTCAGGTAATTCAGAGATGCTTAAGAAAAACGGATTCAGGCTACCGGTATGGCGGTGAGGAGTTTACACTAACTATGCCTGAAACAAAGGGAGAAGCAGCAACACTCCTCGCCGAAAGGATCAGAAAAGAATTTGAAGATGAAATATTTTCCCCTCGACCGGACACGGAAATTCACAAAACGATAAGTATAGGAGTTACAGAATACATGCCCGGAGAAGAATTGACAATTCTTCTCAAAAGGGTAGACGGGGGGATGTATATGGCCAAGGAGCAGGGGAAAAACCGGGTCTTCTTTGCAAAGTAAGTCAAATACCCTCTCTTTTATTGGCTTATGTCTCTGAGGATTGCCTGCGGTGGGTAATTTCGGGTTTCCCCTCCTCACCCACCGGCCCCCTTGATTGAGGCCTTTGCATAACGTTCCCTTTTGCCCAATTTCTGCGTCAGGCTCAAATTTTAATC
>CAZKGS010000082.1:0-9691 GCA_964552105.1 uncultured Syntrophaceae bacterium | reverse complement strand
ATAGCAAATTCATGCACCCTTTTGTCAATTTTTTAAGCGTTTTTCTGATTATCAGGGAACAAAAAATACCGACCATTATCTCCTGTATCCTTCATCAATGAGCGAATTGATGTTTTCCATAATGATACGTGTCACGGCTTCGAATTGTTCCTCATATTTTTTTTGAGACTCTTTGGAAAACAGCTTAAATTTTTCCTTTATCCTGTATTCCTTTAATTGATCCTCAACAGAAAGGGGATCTCCTATCCTGTATATAATTCTACCGCTCTTCGCAATTGGAAGCCTTCCCGTATAAACCTGGTCAGAATTACTACACCCTACGGGAAAAACCTTTTTCTCCGTATGAAGCACCAATTGTGCGAGGCCTGTCCTCCCTTTTCCCAACTGGAGGGATCTTGTTCCTTCCGGAAAGATGATTAAATTAAGGTTTCTTTCAAAAAGGGCATTTTTACTTAATTCAGCAACCCGTTTCATGATTGTTTCGTGATAGCTTTTTATATATTCAACAAAATCATCCTTCAGAAAACTGGCCGTGTCCGATGCTATTTCCTGCAAGGCCTCACCTATTTCATGGCTGCCGTCTATTACATCTCTTACGATCCGGTACTCTTCTCTGTCGATTCTTTTGCCGTTTTTTTTCTTATAAAATTCCTCAATAAGGTATCCCATAGATGGAACGGGAATCAGGTTGCATGCATCAAGGACCTTTCCAAGAATATTGTTTCTGTAGTACTTCCCTTTAACCCATACCGTTGTGTAAGGAAGATCTTTCATTGTCCACAGCTTATACTGAAACGGCCAGTAATTATATCTGTCCGTATGATTCATGGCAAATATGACAGTCTCATCCCTCGGAATTTTTTCCACATTTTCCAGTTGGATATCTACATTGGCAAAAATCCGGTAATTTGGAGTCAGAAAAAATGTTGCCAGCAATTTTTGCACTATTGGAGTCGATGTAAGATTTATGTTCTTCAAATACTCAAGATCTACCATTTTACTTCTTTGATCAAAACTAAAACACCTAAAACATTATTTCTGAAGTTGCATGACGACCAACGTCTGATTTTCCAATCAGTTCTTTCTGATATATCAATATATCATGAACAAATTTCCCCGGCTCTTTTTTTAACCGCTCGTCGCACATATTCAATGCCAGTTCAAGCTGTCCTGAACGCCTCACTAAATCAATTATCACTGCCTCTTCCGTGCCTGCATAATCTGCAAACCACTGGCCTTTTTCTCTTGCTTTTTGAAGCAACGACACAGCCCTTTTCCGACATGTCTGCGCAGCATTAATATTGTTTGCATCATCACATGCCCATGCCGCTTTAACAGCAGTCCATCCGGCAATCTTAAATTGAGATTCTTCTTCTTGTATTAATGACCAGCATAGGAAGGAATTTGCCAGCTCCGGAAATTCAAGGTTTTTCAATTGTTCTTTATAAGTATCACTTAAGATAATATTTGACATTTCCTTATCCCCTTTAGAAATGTCCGGAGCACAGTAACCGCAGCCTGGACATCTCTGAATCCAGTGATCGATGGTAGACCTTTCAGGCTCCGGGGGTCTTGCATCCAAATCGGATGATCCGAGGGCTTTTGTCGAGATAATCTCTATATGAGTGCTTGAGCTACCACATATGGCACATTCCTTTTTTTCTTCACTTAATGTCGTCATATTAATTCCTCCTTAGCGGTGGGTTGTTGGCCTCTCAAAAAATGGGATTGGTAAAGAATTTTAGTATTCATCACGGCAGTCAAAATGGAAACATTTCAACAATAATAACAGAACCGGCAAGAATTCGCAGTGACATAAAATTACTAATATACGATCAATTTTGTGTCAAGCAAAAAGCATTGCATGAATATGGTAATTTGGAGTTATCTTCCGTTTTCCATTTTTAATTTTAAATTACTCGATTATTCTGTTATTATTATAGTATTGATAATGATGAGAGGAAATAATGAACTATTTGAATACACATGATCAAATCCTGAGAAAATATGTGAAAAGATTTTTTATCATTTTAATGATTGTATTTGTTGTGGTCTCACGGGCCTCGTGCGCATCCCATAAAGCGATCCCTGCCGCCGACCCCCTTGCCAATTTTAAACTGCTTGTGGAAAAGGATAAGGGTTTATCCCCCGGGGAAAAAGGACAATGGATATCTCTTGCCCGACAGAAGTTTCAGGACAAACATTTCTCTTTTGACTACAGTCACCTCCTTTACGGGATATTGTCACAAGCAAAATTTGATGAAGTTAACATGGAAAAAGCAATCCGGGTGGCATTTTTTTCAGCCAAAGCCGTAAACAGGGGTGGGCCGGAAGAAGAAGTGAGCGATCTTGCCCTTTTTGCATTTTCCGTCAGTCTTACTGCGGACGAAATCCGTCTCTATGCCATTACCTCCAAAAAATGTAAAACGGCAGGTATACCGGCACATGTAACACAGGAAATGATACGCCACTCCAAGGAGGATAGATGGACAGAACACGCGTTTACTACGATCATGAACGGCCTTACGGAGGCTGCCCGTCAAGACCTCGAAGCTGAAAAAGTCGCCCTATTCATGCTTATTTCAGTTGATCAGAAACTTGGGACACCGGAACAGATTGTCCAGGATGCTATTAAAGACGCTAAAAAACGAAAGTCAGCCAGATTGCGGGAAGAACAAGCGAAACCTGCGGTTAAACCACCAAATTTAACGCCACCTGTTAAAACATCAAAAGTGGCTCTTAACTATGATGCTTTCCAGAACTCGATCGAATCATTTATCGGTACGCCTTACGTCTGGGGAGGAAACACTCGAAAAGGAGTTGATTGTTCCGGCTTCACCAAACTTGTCATGTATGAAAACGGCTACCCGATTCCTCGCGTAAGCCGTGATCAGGCAAAGAAGGGAGTCCGTGTCTATAAAAATCAGCTTCAGCTTGGTGATCTGGTCTTTTTTGACACTAAAGGCCGGGGATATATCACTCATGTGGGCTTTTACCTCGGGGGAAACCTCATGGTACACGCATCTTCAAGCAAAGGAGTAACTATCGTCCTTTTCAGCAACAGGTATTTCCAGTCACGTTATGTAACAGCCCGCAGGGTTGTGCGATACAGCAATAGATGACTGAGGCGGCAAAGCCTTGCAGGCGCTAAATAACCTCCCTGACCGGAATGCCTCTCCCTGCAAGGTAGTGCTTTATCTGACCTACAGTATAATGTTGATAGTGGACCATAGAAGCGATTAATGCCGCATCTGCATCACATTTGACAAATACATCTCGTAAATGCTCCGGATTACCGGCACCACCTGATGCGATAACAGGGATGGTCACGGCTTCGGATATCAGGGATGTCAGGGTTAATTCATATCCCTCATTCGAGCCATCTGCATCAATGGAGTTGAGACAGATTTCACCGGCTCCCAGATCCTGGACCTTTTTTGCCCATTTTACGGTGTCTATACCCATTGGTGTCCTGCCGCCATTTATCCAGACTTCATATCCGGACGGAATACTATCGCTTCTTTTGACTCTTTTTGAATCCATTCCCAGAACAATGCACTGACTGCCAAAAACCTTAGCGCCCTGTGAAATAAGTTCCGGGTTCAGTACTGCAGCAGTATTGACACTGATCTTTTCTGCGCCGGCATTCAGAACTTTATACATATCATCCAGCGTCCGTATGCCGCCCCCGACGGAAAACGGAATGAATATATTTTTCGCAACATTATCCACGACATCGATAATAATATCCCGTTTATCAGACGACGCCGTAATATCATAGAAAACAAGTTCATCTACACCTTGCTCATAATATTCCCTGGCCATAACTACAGGGTCACCGATATCGACATTTCCCTTAAACTTGATACCCTTCGTAGTCTTGCCCTCTCTGACATCCAGGCAGATGATGATTCTTTTGCTTAGCATTATTCAACTTCTCCATCCCACTCACAGAAGTTTTTTAATATCTGCAGACCATATCTCCCACTTTTTTCCGGGTGGAATTGAGTTGCAACGACGTTTCCCAAACCGATGACAGAAGCGAACGGAACCCCATAATGCGTCGTTGCTATAATGTTTTCATGGTTTTCAGGTTCAGGATAATAGGAATGCACAAAGTAAAACTGCACCTCTGGATTGATGTCTTTGAATATGGGGTGACTGCGCCCAATGGATATATCATTCCACCCCATGTGGGGAATTTTAACACCTACATCCGAAAATCTCCTGGAAACACCGGGTATTATTTTCAGGCACGTGGCGTTATCTTCTTCACTACCATCCAGGATAATCTGGGCACCCAGACATATTCCAAGAAATGGTATCTTTCGAGCTATGACATCATGGATTACCTTGTCAAGATTCAGGGACCTTATTACTTCCATGGCCTTGCCCGCCGCACCGACACCAGGAAATATGACCCTCTCTGATGATGCGATTTCCCGGGGTTTTTCGGTAATTCTGCAGGGCATACCAAGATATTTTAAGGCCCTTTCGACGGAGGTCAGGTTCCCGGCTCTGTAGTCAATAATTGAAATCATTTTCCGTTATTCGACCTGCCCTTCAAAGTTTTCATTATCTCGTCAGCAATTACACATACACCCTCACCGGGGAGGAAGTCTACGGAAAGGCCTTCTGCAAGAGTTCATTCAACGATGGATGGGTGTAAATAAGTATAGAGACATATAGTATTTTAATAGTATAGTCAAATCTGTTTTTTTATTGCAACTTCTACTAGGATAATATAGGTGTAATGTTTTTTATCGGAAGACAATAGGGAATTAATACCTTAGTAAACCAAACAAAAAAAGGAGAGATAAAATGGGCGAGTTATTCGGTACCGATGGAGTAAGGGGTGTAGCAAACCAATACCCGATGACATCGGAAATGGCATTAAACATAGGGAGGGCCACAGCTCATCTCTTTAAGAGAGAGGGACATACTCCCAGAATTATCATTGGAAAAGATACGCGAATTTCCGGTTATATGATTGAAAATGCCCTCGTGTCAGGTATCTGTTCCATGGGAGTTAACGCAATACTGGTAGGCCCTATGCCGACGCCCGGAATTGCTTTTTTGACTTCCAGCATGAGGGCTGACGCTGGTATCGTCATATCCGCCTCTCATAATCCCTTTCAGGACAACGGCATTAAGATATTTTCGAATGACGGGTACAAATTGCCCGATGAAAAAGAACTTGAGATTGAAAATTTGATCTTTTCAAACAATATGCATTCCCTTCATCCCTTACCCAATGAACTTGGCAAAGCATATCGTATCGATGATGCCAAAGGAAGGTATATTGTCTTTTTGAAAAATACTTTTCCCAAGGAGTATACACTGGAAGGAACAAAAGTCGTGCTGGATTGCTCACACGGGGCTACCTATCGCGTGGCACCTGAAACATTTTTCGAATTAGGGGCTGATGTGACTTCTATCTTTGCCGAACCAAATGGGCATAATATCAATGATAATTGCGGATCTCAGCATCCGGAAACGCTTGCCGAAGAAGTTGTAAAACAAAAGGCCGCCGTTGGTTTTGCTTTTGACGGTGACGGCGATCGTCTCATCGCCGTTGACGAAAAAGGTGGAGTGCTGACGGGAGATCAAATTATGGCCATCTGTGCCAAGGTCATGAAGGAGGAAGGTACCCTCACCAATAATCTGGTTGTCTGCACCGTCATGAGTAATATTGGTCTCGGTGTAGCCCTGAAAGAACTCGGAATTGATCAGGCAGTCACTAAGGTCGGAGACCGATACGTCCTCGAAGAAATGCGGGCTAGAGGGGCTGCCATCGGTGGCGAAGATTCGGGACACGTGATCTATCTGCAGCACCACACCACAGGGGATGGCATTATTACAGCGCTCCAGGTAATGGCAGCAATGATGAAGGAACAGAAACCCCTGTCTGAACTGGCTAAAATCATGATGGTATTCCCTCAAAAACTGATCAATATTGATGTTAAGTCAAAACCGGAAATATCCACGGTACCGGAAATCGTCGAGGCAGTTGAGGCCGTAGAAAAAGAACTGGGTGACAAAGGGAGGGTTCTCGTTAGATACTCGGGAACCCAGAACATGTGTCGTGTCATGGTAGAAGGACCGACCGATGAAAAAGTGGAAAAATACTGTAAACAGGTTGCCGACGTCGTTAAGGAAAAACTGGGGTAACGGTAAAGGTTTCGAGTTTCGAGTTAAAAGTTTTTGGTTTAAGAGTTTGAAATGATACCCGAAATGAAACGCAGATATTAAGGAGGAGTCAATCAATGCCTTTTAAAGTCATTATAACCAGCGATTTTGATCAGATGAGTGAAATTGCCGCTAAAATTGTTATTGAAAACATTAAAAAAACTCTGGACATGAAGGACAAATTCGTCCTTGGTTTGGCAACCGGTAACACACCGATCGGTCTTTACAAACACTTAGCCACGGCCGCCAATGGGGGCGAGTTTGACTCCTCGAAGATCGAAAGTTTCAATCTTGATGAATATATTGGTCTGCCCGGTGAAAACGCTCAGCAAAGGGCTCTCCATCCGGAAAGCTACAGCTTTTTCATGGTTCAGGAGCTCTTCGGATTAGTTAAGAAAACGTTTAAGGAAACAAGTGTTCCCTGGGGCACATTGATTGACCAGGCAAAACTCGACGCGGAGCTGAAGGCTCATCCCGGCGACTGGCAGGAACAGGGCATTGATAAAGGAAAGGCAATAGTTATCAAAAAAGATGCCCTGTCCGAATACCTCCGCTGGATCCGAAGTGAAATACTGGACGCCTATAGTAACAAAATCAGGCAAAAAGGTGGTATCGACCTGCATATCGTAGGTGTTGGCGGAAAGGGCCATGTTGCTTTTCATGAATCGGGGATACCCTTTGAAAATAATGGAATGCTTCTTGTGAAACTTGATGACAATACCGTAGAAAACGCTGTTCAGGACGGCCATTTTGCAAGCAAGGAAGAAAGCCCCTGGTACGCTATTTCCATGGGGGCTGAGCTTGTCTATCAGGCGAAAACCGTTGTCCTTCTCGCCAATGGAAGTCGCAAGTCAGAGTCGGTCGCTGCATCCCTTTTGAATGACCCGACCCCTCTGATTCCCATATCGTACGGACAGATATTTGCGAAGACCGGGGGAAACATGATTTACGTCATTGATAAAGCGGCTGCCGAACATGTTCTGGAAAATGTAAATGCTATAACCGACAGGGAAATTGAGATTGAAAACATAAGCAACAGGTAGAACAGTTATTGTCTGTATCGTCGCTCTCGCCTTCGGTCTTTTCAACGTACTGCACAGGTATGGTTACGGTGTATCCCCATTATCTGATATAGTTGGAGTTGGTCTTTAAAGAAGCCTCTATAAAACTGGTGAACAGTGGGTGAGGTTTTCTCGGCTTTGATTTGAATTCAGGATGAAATTGACAACCAAGAAACCATGGGTGATCACTAATCTCCACAATTTCTACAAGACGTTCATCGGGGGATGTTCCGCTTATGCGCAATCCATTCTGAACGAGTGCATCTTTATACTCGTTATTAAATTCATAACGATGCCTGTGTCTTTCGCTGATTTCTTTTTTCCCATATGCCTCAAACGCCAAGGAATCTTTTTTCAACACACAGGGGTATGCCCCTAATCTCATGGTTCCACCTTTGTCGGTGATGTTTTTTTGTTCGGGAAGAAGGTCAATCACAGGATATGGAGATTCTTCATCGAATTCGGAACTGTTGGCCCTCTGCATTTTGCCAACATTCCTGGCATATTCAACTACAGCCATCTGCATGCCAAGACAGATTCCAAAATACGGTATATCATGAACCCGGGCATAATTTATCGCCTGGATCATGCCTTCTATGCCTCTCCTCCCGAATCCCCCCGGCACCAGTATCCCGCCAATGCCATCAAACCGATTCCCTATTCCTTCGCGCTCTATCTCTTCTGAATCGACGAAAAGAAGGGTTACCTTACAATCATTCGGAATACCGCCATGAACCAGAGCCTCATTCAGGCTCTTATAAGAATCCGTCCAGTCAACATATTTTCCCACAATAGCAATACATACTTCATGGGAGGGATTTTTCATCTTATTTACAACTTCCTCCCATTCTCCGAGATGGGGTTGACCTGTCCAGATATTCAGAAGTTTTACAATTTTCTCATCTACACCCTCTACGTGAAAGATGAGAGGAACTTCATAAATGCAGTCTACATCTTTGGCAGTAAAAACCGATTCCACCTCCACATTGCAAAAAAGAGAAATCTTCTCCTTTATATCTTTTGAGAGAAATTCTTCTGTCCGGCATAAAAGAATGTCCGGCTGGATACCTATTTCCCGAAGGGCCTTAACGCTGTGCTGGGTAGGTTTTGTTTTTACTTCCCCCGCCGCTTTAAGGTATGGAACCCAGGTCAGGTGGATAAAGATTGCGTTTTCTTTCCCTGCCTCGTTACGGAATTGCCTTATGGCTTCCAGGAAGGGAAGGCTTTCAATATCTCCAACTGTCCCGCCGATTTCTACAATAGCCACATCAAAACCAGCAGCCGCCCCTTTGATGAATTCTTTTATTTCATTAGTAATATGGGGAATAACCTGGACTGTCCCGCCCAGGAATTCTCCTCTTCTCTCCTTCGATATAACCGAATAATAAACCTGCCCCGTTGTCAGATTATTTTCTTTGCCCAGGCGTGTATTGGTGAAACGCTCATAGTGACCGAGATCCAGATCAGTTTCCGCACCGTCGTCAGTGACGAAAACTTCCCCGTGCTGAAAGGGATTCATCGTACCAGGATCAACGTTTATGTACGGATCCAGCTTCTGGTTGGTGACTCTCAGGCCCCTGCATTCAAGTAGGGAACTTATGCAAGCAGCAGCCAATCCCTTACCAAGGGAGGAAAGGACTCCACCGGTAATAAAAATAAATTTCGTTCTCATAATTTATGTCTTTTCAATTTCATCCATATCTTCTTGCGCTGAATTGTCTGCCGTTTATACGTTACTGAAATGCCTGCGATGAGCACAGTTGTCAATTCACTCAAAGTATCGGCAAATACTTGTCCAGTTCATAATCACTTACGTGCATCCGGTATTGATCCCATTCTATCTTTTTGTTAGCGATAAATTTCTCAAATATATGGTCTCCTAATGCCTCCCGAACAAGTTCGCTTCTTTCAGTCCAATGTACAGCTTGACCCAAACTTCCAGGTAGAGACTCTATTCCTCTTTCCTTTCGTTCATCAGGGGTCATCCCATAGATATCTTCCTCAATCGGATCCGGGAGTTCGTATCCTTCCTCCATACCCTTCAACCCGGCCGCCAGCATAACCGCAAACGCAAGATATGGATTACAGGCAGGATCGGGACAACGATACTCCATTCGTGTGGCATTTGGTTTACCCGGTTTGTACATTGGAACACGTACAAGTGTTGACCGGTTTCTTCTTGCCCATGATATGTAAACGGGTGCTTCGTAGCCGGGCACAAGCCTCTTATATGAGTTGACCCACTGAGCAACAACGAGAGATATCTCCCGGGAATGCCTCAGGAGTCCCGCAATATAGCTTTTGCATATATCTGACAGATAATACTCATCATTCGCGTCAAAGAAGGCATTCTCCTCTCCCTTGAAAAGGGACTGATGCACATGCATTCCGCTGCCATTTATGCCGAAGATCGGTTTAGGCATGAAGGTGGCATAGACCCC
>CAZKGS010000081.1:0-9759 GCA_964552105.1 uncultured Syntrophaceae bacterium | reverse complement strand
AGTTTTTCATTTGTCCAGAACCTGAGTGTTTTAAGGGGGTTTACTGAGAATTTTTCAAAACCTCCCGCCTTAACGGAAAGCATATCTGATAACTTGATTATGATGGATACGTTTAAAAACGAACTTCTGGATCTCCAGCGTGCCAATAGTCACTGGTGGGTACCACGATTTGGGCTTCATGAAAGCATTGAAGTTGAAAAGAAGCTTCGCAAGCAATTCATGGATCTGTTTGAAAAAGGCTTTTTGCATCCCATGGATCGTGCGGTGGCAAGTGAACTGAATAGGATTACACAAGATACTCCCGAGAGAGAAATTATGGTGTATACGGAACATCTTGTCGGTAGAATCAAGATTTTAAAGGCTCGAATAAAAGGAAAACTCTCTAAACAATCAGAGGATCTCAGCAATGTTCTTCCGGACATTCTTATACTGCTTGACAGAAAACTGCTCCCGGATAAAGCTTCCAAATTTGAGGGCCTTTATCTTTTTTACGTCAGACAGGGTATCAGTGAACAGACAGCCCGCATGAAGATAAAAGAAATGCAAACAACACTCGTTAAGTTAATTTTTAAAAAAAGTGCAAACTTTAATTGGCTCGTTAAATGGGCTAACAATGACATTGCTATTCGAGATATTACGTTTCAGGACTTTTGGGGGCCGAGCGATTCCGATAAACATAGTAGTGAGATATTCGTTGATGGAGCATTTACCGTTGATGGACGCAAAAGAATTGATGAGTTCATGGAATACCTTGAAGATGCCTTGCCCGACAGAGTTGATATTACCGGGGAAAGAAAGAAATTTTATCGATGGTATCAAAAAAAGTATTATCTGGCATGGAAGGATTTTGCTCTTTCTTTTTCGGATGGGCAACATAACCTCGGTGGTTTGGATGAGTGGCGAAGTATGGCCTCTGAAATGACAACGCCACACAATCCTTACTTTGAGCTTATCAAACGTATGCAGAGAGAGTTGAAACCATACGAAGATGCTGGAGACGTTCCAGCCTGGGCTAAACAGGTCATGGAGATTCAATCCGTTATAGAGGATGCTGCCAGGGAAAAGGGTGTTAAAAAGGATGAGTCTATTCTGGCCAAGGCTGCTCGTAAGGGAGAAACGCTGGTTCATGAAGTAGTCAGTGAAAACAGAACCCTCAAAGACAAGAAACTGGAGGAAGAGCACATCCAGGTGGTGAAAGCATTCAATAACTACCTTAATGAACTGGAAGAGCTTTTACCTGTATCGACTGCGAGAAGTCAGGCATACAAGGCGGCATCGGAGTTTTTCCCATACAGTTTAAAACCATCTGAAAGCAAGTCTTCTTTTTTCTCAGCCTGTGGAGAAATCCAGAAAATAAAAACTTACCTGGCATCGGGGGAAACAAATTCGGTGTCTCTAAATCTTCTTGCCGGGCCCATAAACTTTTTGATTTTTTATGTCAGTATGGAGACAGCATGTTTCCTGCAGCACGATTGGGAAGATATAGTTCTTGGAGGAATTCAGGGTGTTGCCGGGGAAAAACTGCCTACTTTGCTTTTTGGCAAGGATGGTGTCGTATGGAAATTTGTGAACGGTTCGGCGGTTCCTTTTTTAGGGAGAAATCAGAATGGGTATTTCGCAAAGAAGGCACGAGGGGTACGAATCCCGTTCAAGAAAGATTTTTTTGCCTTCGTAACACGAGGGTCTGAAGTAAGCACTTCAATTCAATCAGAATACAAGGTTCGGGTCAAGGCACTCCCCATTGATGTAAATGATGGAGCGAAAAAGGAACCCTACGAAGTTTCACTTGAACTTCAATGCTCAAGGGGGAAGTCGCGGCTGGAGAATTATAACTATCCGGCCAGTCTGATTTTTGCCTGGTCTCCGGCAGACTGCGGTGACGTGACACTGCGAATTCATTTTGAAGGATTAACCCTGACTAAAAAATATTCAGGGCACAATGGGTTCCCTTTGTTTTTAGCCGATTTCAGAGACGGCAGCAAGAGCTTTACAGCAGACGATTTTCCGGAATTCAGAGGAATTCTCCAAAAGATGGGTATAAACGAGATTAAAGTTTCGTACGAATTTACAGATAATAAACCTGTTATTCAATTATTGAGCAAAGTGCCGCGAAAGGTCCCGGAGGTTATTGCTAACTGCTGGGATAAATGAGCATGTGAGTACCAATGGAACTTATTGAACTCGGAAAAACACCTGTAAGTCAGAACAGCCCGTCGGGGAGCGATGTTCGTTTTGACCCGGAATACGAAAAGCTGCAGAACGAGATTGACAAGCTGACATCGCCTACTTCAGAAGGTGGCGTTAACTGGGATAATGTTGTTCAGCTTGGCACAATCATACTTGCGGAAAAATCAAAGCACCTCCTGGTAGCAAGCTACCTGTGTGTCGCTCTTGTCCGATCCAGGGGAATTGAAGGCCTTGAAGCAGGTCTGGCAATCT
Organism: uncultured Syntrophaceae bacterium; assembly: GCA_964552105.1. GTDB lineage: Bacteria > Desulfobacterota > Syntrophia > Syntrophales > UBA6807 > CAZGAK01. The sequence goes on along the minus strand of CAZKGS010000081.1, from coordinate 7,320 downwards.
ATCGTGATCTGCTGGAAAATTTCTGGGAGACTTTGTTTCCCGCAAAAAAACGGATGAGAGGTCGCCTCAGTGCTGTTGAGTGGTGGAAGGAGAGTACCTTGTCGGCCCTTAAATCTCTTTCCCCTGATTCCTCACTGACTGAAGAGCAAATGAAGAGCCTTAATGATAATATTGGCGCTATTGATACCTTTCTGGGAGAGCACATTGATGAGGCTCCTTCCTTACATCAGTTGCAGGAAATGATTGCGGACATGCGATCCAGGGTTGATTCTGAGGGTGTAAAACAGGAAGAAGCTGCGGCTCAACCGGAAACACAACCATCGCCGGTTCCGGCCTCGGAAGCATTGGTCGGACGGGAAGATCGTCCTGTGATTATTTCGGGACAGGATCCGAAAAAAGTGTTAAACAATGGATTGGATGCACTTCGCCAGGCAGCAACACTGTTCATAAAGAGTGATCCGTCTAACGCCATAAGTTATCGATTGACACGGTTGGCTGCGTGGTTGCCGGTCAAGGCCCTCCCTCCGGCTCAGGATGGAAAAACACGCATACCGCCACCGGCGCGGGATCTGAGAAATGCGTTGAAAAATCTGAATCAGCAAATGCAGTATGAAGGGTTATTGGAATCAGCTGAGGCCAGGGTAGGTGAATTTTTATTCTGGCTTGATTTAAGCCGATATGTTGCTGAGGCACTCGAACAATTGAAATATGAAGAGGCTTGCAAAACCGTTATCGATGAAACGGCAGCGTATGTGCATCGCCTGCCTGGTATTGAAAAACTTGCATTTTCAGACGGAACGCCCTTTGCCGACGATGATACGAAAGAATGGTTGAAAGAAATTTCAATTCAAAAAGCGAGCGATACGGGTGAAACATTTGTCGTTTCCCGAAACGTTGCCGGGGACTCTGAAGAATCTCAGATTGCTCGTGTTTATAATAAAGCCGAAACCCTCGTAAAGCAAAAAAAAGTGGCTGAAGGTGTTGAACTTATACAGGAACGATTCAGCCAGGGGACATCACAAAAGTCTCGGTTCCTGTGGCGGATAGCGCTTATCAGATTATTGGTGAATGCCAGGAAAGCAAGGCTGGCCCTGCCACATCTGTGGGAGATTGTTGGTGATATAGAAAAACACCACCTTGATAACTGGGATCCGGATCTGGTGCTTGAGGCCATGATGGAAGTATATAAAAGTTTAAGAGCTCAGTCAGATAAGGAATTGCAGGATCGGGCGATGGAGGCGATGGATCACATATCCAGATTGAATCCGGTTGCAGCATTGCGACTGGCTAAACAATGGGAGTAATAAAAGAGCAATTAATTAAACAGGCAAATTAGATAAAGGAGACAGGTCATGGCAAAACAAGGTTCGGTTGCACCAAAGGAACGGGTAAATATTGTTTACAGGCCGGCTACGGGGGGTGCCAAAGAAGAAGTTGAGCTTCCCTTAAAGGTCATGGTTATGGGTGATTTTACGCTCAGAGACGATGAAACGCCGGTGGAAAATCGTAAGGCAATTAATGTGGACAAGGATAATTTTGACGATGTGCTCGCTGCCCAGAATATCAGACTGAATACGACCGTACAAAGTACTCTGTCTGGTGAACCCGATGCGCAGTTGACCGTAGATCTTGACTTTAAGAGCATGAAGGATTTTGATCCCGACGCTATTGTGCGGAAAATACCGGAGTTGAAAAAACTTGTTAATTTAAGAGATGCGTTAAGGGCGTTAAAGGGTCCTTTGGGCAATGTCCCCGATTTCAGAAAAAAGATACAGGAACTGGTTCAGGATGAGGGAACGCGTGCACGTCTTCTTAAAGAACTTGGTATAGAAGAATAACAACCGATTAGCAACACACGCTGATCGCTCGGGAAGAATAAGGAGGAAGAATTATGGCCGAGGAAAAAAAAGAAACGACCCGGCAAGAAGCTCAAGTAACGGAAGAGCAAACCCTGCTGGATGATATTGTTCAGGCCACCAAACTAAAACCGGCTGATGAAGCCTATAAGATAACCAAGCAGGGTGTTCAGGCCTTTATCGATGAATTACTCAAGCCGGAGCGTGAAGGTGTTAAAGTCAGCCAGGCCCTGGTGGATGAAATGGTTGCAGGCATCGACCAGAAATTATCAAAACAGGTGGATGCAGTCTTGCATAATAAAGATTTTCAGAAACTGGAGTCTGCCTGGTGTTCTCTCAAATTCATGGTGGATCGTACAGATTTTCGTGAAAACAACAAGATTGAGATATTGAATGTCAGCAAACAGAATTTGCTCGATGATTTTGAAGACGCTCCGGAAATTACCAAATCCGGTTTGTATAGAACATGTTATACTCAGGAATATGGTCAATTTGGTGGTAAACCCTATGGTCTTATGGTTGGCAACTACGAGTTCGGACCAGGTCCGCAAGATATAAAATTATTACAGGATGTGGCAAGTGTGGCAACCATGGCGCATGCCCCCTTTGTTGCTGCAGCCGATTCGGCCTTTTTTGGCCTCGATAGCTTTTCCGGATTACCGAATTTAAAAGATCTGAAAGCTATCTTTGAAGGACCGCAGTATGTCAAGTGGCAGTCTTTCAGGGAATCCGAGGATGCGCGAAATGTGGCTCTCGTGTTACCTCGTTTCCTCCTGCGTTTGCCGTACGGACAGGACACACAACCGGCAAAGAGCTTCAATTACAAGGAGGATGTTTCTAACGGGAATGATAATTTCCTGTGGGGCAATGCCGCTTTTGCATTTGCTTCCCGTATAACTGACAGTTTTGCCAAGTACCGATGGTGTGCCAATATTATTGGTCCCCAGGGAGGCGGTGCTGTTGAAGATCTGCCTATGTATCAGTACGAGGCTATGGGTGAACTTCAAACAAAAATCCCGACTGAAATATTGATATCCGAACGCCGGGAGTTTGAACTTGCTGAAGAAGGTTTTATTGCACTTACCATGCGTAAAGGCAGTGATAATGCTGCATTCTTTTCAGCCAATTCGGTTCAGAAACCCAAGAGCTTTCCCAAGACCAAAGAAGGCAAGCAGGCTGAACTGAATTATAAGCTCGGGACCCAGTTGCCCTATACATTTGTCGTCGATCGTTTGGCTCATTATATCAAGGTCATTCAGAGAGAAAACATCGGAACGTGGAAAGAGCGAGGCGATCTCGAGAAAGAGCTTAACAATTGGATTCGTCAGTATGTCGCAGACCAGGACAATCCGTCACCCGGTGTGCGGAGCAGGAGACCACTGAGACAGGCGGAGATTACTGTCTCCGATGTGGAAGGTGATCCCGGATGGTACAGGGTTTCATTGAAGGTGAGACCCCATTTCAAATATATGGGGGCTTCATTTACCCTGTCTCTGGTTGGCAAATTGGACAAAGAATAATGACCAGCCGCCAGCAGTGAGGCTATGAGCGATGAGCTTGAAACCGAGTGTTCAGCGCTGAGTTTTTTCAATAAATTGAAAAGGAGGATATTATTATGTCAATGCCGTGTCATCTTTCATTAACAGGGAAGAATCAGGGAAAAATTGAAGGTTCGTGCGACATTCAGGGGCGAGAAGGGACGATACTGGTTTATTCATTAGATCATCTTGTTGAAATCCCTCGTGATACTCATACCGGCCTTCCCACGGGGAAGAGAATTCATCAACCAATGACGATTGTCAAGGAAATGGATAAAAGCTCTCCAAAACTCTTTCAGGCACTTACAAGTGGAGAGCAACTGAGCGAAGTGGTACTTGATTTTTACCGAATCAGTCCAACAGGATCGGAAGAAAAATATTATACCACGAAACTTGAAAATGCGATCATCGTTTCTATGGAGCCCTATTTTCCCGAGACGTTCGATCCAAAGAATGAGCCCTATAAACATATGGAAAGGGTATCCTTTACCTATGAGAAAATAATATGGACCTGGCAGCCCGACGGTATAGAGGCCGAAGATTCATGGAAGGCTCCGAAGTCATAAAATAAGACACAAGGCAAAGGGCTATGGGCAAAAGGTTGGGCTTTAGGTTCCTTACCTTTAGCCTTTGGCCATTTGCCTTTAACCGGTAGATTAATAATGCGTGACGAGAGACTCTTAGAGCGAATTTACAACGTAGAAAAAAATCCCGATAGTCGAGAGGGGCATGATCCGGCTCGCCAGATCAACTCAATCCTGAACCATCTGCAAAGGGTTCTGAATACCAAACAGGGCAATGTGCCCATTGCTGATGATTACGGAATTCCCGATTTTACCGATATGCCGGGCGCCTATTCTTCAGGAGCGAGTCATGAGATGGAGCGGGTTATCAGGCATGTTATAGAAAAGTATGAACCGCGCCTGACCAGGGTGCGGGCCAGTTTTATGACTCAGGAAGAAGATGTTCTGGCATTGCGCTTCGAAATAGACGCCAGATTGGCCACAGAAGAGAATATTCCCGTTACCTTCCAAACGGTTGTGAATGCTGGAGGAAAGATCAGTATCAAGGAGTAGGGCAAATCTTCAGCCTTGCAAGCGCAAAGTAAAGCTGAAGCTTTGCCCTGCAGTCTATTGTAAGAACTTTAAACTTTAAACCTGAAACTTGAAACTCTAACTATGTTTAACCGCTATTATCAACAGGAACTCTTTAATTTAAAAGAGCTGGCCCAGGAATTTTCAAAAGTCCATCCGGCGCTGGCTCCCATGCTCAGTGGAAAGACTTCTGACCCTGATGTGGAACGACTCATGGAAGGGGTGGCCTTTCTGACAGGAATGCTGCGTCAGAAACTTGACGATGAATTTCCGGAAATTGTTCACGGCCTGATACAGCTCATTTTTCCCCATTATATGCGTCCCATTCCAGCCACGACCGTCATCTCTTTCGGTCCCAAGCCCGGCCTGAAAGAGACAATCACAATTCCGGCAGGTGTTGAGATTGCCTCAATTCCCGTTGAGGGAACATCATGTATCTTCAGGACGTGCTGCAGTTTAGATGTACATCCATTGGAAATCGTAGGTGTAGAGCTTTCGGAAAGCCCCGGAAGTCCCACCAGCATCAGGTTAGCTCTCAGGTTGACCGGTGTGACGCTATCGCACTGGGATGTAAAAAAGCTTCGTTTTTTCCTCGGCGGAGATTATTCCGAAGCGGCAAATGTGTACTTTCTGCTGAACCGTTGCCTGAGAAGGATAATTATCAGACCGGAAGAGGGTGGAAATCCTGTCGAGCTTCCTCCCGATGCTCTTGTTCCTGCCGGCTTTTCATCTGGCGAAGCTCTCTTTCCCTATCCCGGTCAATCATTTCCCGGTTATCGACTTTTGCAAGAATATTTTATCCTTCCGGAAAAGTTTTTATTTGTCGACCTGACAGGTCTGGATACATGGCAAAATAAAGGTGACGGATCAACCTTTGAGATTTGCTTTGAGCTGGGAAACGTTCCCATTGCAATGCCCAGGATCAGACAGGAAAATTTTGAACTCTTTGTAACACCGGCAGTTAATGTTTTCGAACATGAAGCTGATCCCATTGTGGCTGATCATCATCAGGCAGAATACCGGGTACGGCCCACTGCCAGAACTAACGGACACTATCAGCTTTATTCCATTGACAGGGTCGTGGGACTTGTTCAGGGGACGGTTGAGCACCGTGAGTATTTACCGTTTGCATTTTTTGGCCAGCACGAACAGGATGTACCTGTTTATAATGTAACCTGGAAAAAATCTCTTATTGATCAGTCTTCATCTGTATTTTTGAGTTTGACCTATCCGCCGTCCTCAGAAATTACTGCTTCTGAAACGCTGTCCATATCGCTGACTTGCACCAATGCGTCTCTTCCCGAAAATCTCCAACTGGGAGACATTTGTCAACCTACTCAGAATTCACCGGAGTTGATGGAATTCAAAAATATTCTTCCACCTACAGCCCCGATCCAGCCCCCCATAGGAAGCAATACCTTATGGCACTTTTTATCACATCTTTCCGTTAATTATCTGTCTCTGGCAAATGCGGATAATATAAAAGAACTCCTCCGCCTTTACATTTTTTCTGAAGGGCGGGACAGGGCAAAAATTGCCGCAAATACGAAGCGGGTTGACAGCATTCTCGAAATCCGGGTATCGCCGATTGACCGTTTGTTATCAGGATATATGATGCGCGGTCAGGAAATCACGATCAGGCTGCGCCAGGACGGTTTCGCATCCATTGGTGATATGTTCCTTTTCGGATCAGTTATGGATTACTTTATCGGGGTGTACAGCAGTATGAATTGTTTTACGCAATTTACTATTGAAGACAGTATCACAGGAGAAACATATACATGGCCACCCAGGATCGGCGACAGACCCTTGACGTAAAGAATGACCTGGTAAAAAACAGCAAACGTTTTTCTTTCATACAGGCGTTGCGGCTGCTTCGTTATCTGATTCAAAGAGATAACAACGATGACAAGATGATTGGGCGGGTCATCAGGGTGAGGCCGAAATTATCTCTCGATTTTCCCGATACGGATATTGATACGATAGAAGAAATTTCAGAAACTCCACCTCTTTTCTTGCTGACAGTTACGTTTCTCGGTCTATACGGCGTTTCATCACCGCTGCCAACATTTTATACGGAAGATCTTATGGATGAGACGTCTCAGGACGTATCAGTCACCCGTGATTTTCTGGATATCATTAATTCTCCCTTTTACCGGCTCTTTTACCAATGCTGGAGTAAATACAGGCAGTATATCAAAATCATCGATGAACAGGATCCTGTCTATCTTGAAAGGCTCTTCTGTTTTCTGGGTCTTGGGATAGAGAAACATCGTCAGGAAATTCCGAATACTCAAGCTCTTATTCCCTATATCGGACTTTTTACACAATTTCCCCGTTCCGCACTCGGGCTTCAGACGCTTCTGTCTGACATGCTGAAAGAGCCCCGTATGGAAATTATTCAATGCATACCCCGGAAGGTAAAAATTCCTGAAGATCAGCGTCTGCTGATCGGAATTTCCGGGAATCGGGTAGGAATAAACAGTTATCTTGGAAAGCAAATCGATGATCGAATGGGAGCATTTCGCATCAAGGTCGGTCCTGTTGATGCTGATGCATTTCACGGATTTTTACCGGATACCCGCAAATTTCACCTTATGGCCCAGCTTGTGCGCCTGTATCTGGATAGTCCCATGAGGTGGGAATGTGAACTGATTCTGAGGGCCGAAGAAGTCAAAACAGTGTGCTTGGGAGAACCGCGGTGGTCACGCCTTGGGTTGGATACGTGGGTATTTTCGGATGAAAATTATCCACATTATGTGAGCGTGAGATTTCAAGGGGAATAAAAAGAGTTTCAAGTTACAAGTTCACTTATGAATTTTACTATCGCTG
>CAZKGS010000080.1:0-10055 GCA_964552105.1 uncultured Syntrophaceae bacterium | reverse complement strand
TTTTATAGAGCCGCTTCAATGGATAACCCGTCTCTTCAATAAACGAAGGGTCTCCATCGTATGGAACGAGATACGCATCTCCTGTCTTTGGATTGGGCGCACCGTGTCCTGAATAGTAGATAAACACACTCCCCTTTTTTTCTGCATTATTTGGTAGCCATTTTTCAATGTATTTCTGAAAATCGCTTTTTGTAGCATGTTCACCCGTAAGTGTTACAACATTCTCCCCCGGATAGCCCATGACCTTTGTGAGATACTCTGCCATAATACGAGCATCATTCTCCGCATAATCAGCCGTGGGAAGTTTCTGGCGGTATTTTTCGACCCCGATGACGATAGCGTAGGCGTTCTTGTTTTGCCTTGCTTTGAATGAAGGAAGCTTGTCAACGTCGGATTTGACGATTGAGGGTTTGGCGGTTTCTCTGCGTGGAATTTTTTCAGACTTCTGATCGCTTTCCTTTACATAAAGATTATCATACTGTTTTTGCTCAGCTTCCCTGAGCATACGGGCTATAACCGAATAACCTTTTTCTTCGGCAATTTGTAACAGCGTGTGATGCCACATAGGGTCCACCACTCCCGCAAGATCCGCTCCATTATCGAGCAACAGTTTCACCATCTGTGCATTACCGTTATCGATAGCCAGAAGAATCGGTTTCGCTCCATTGGATAGGCCTTTATTGACATCAGCACCTTTATCAAGCAAAAAACGGACTGTTTCCAATGAAGCATTGACCCTCACCGCTTCATACAGAGCTTCATTTACATCAACACCTTCGTTTAAAAGGGTTTCCATTTTCTCAATGTCGTTTGATACTGCAGCGTTCATCAATGGCGTAGCGCATCCTGTCATTAAGAGCAGCAGGCCGAGGATGAAATAAAAATGTACTTTTAAAACTGTGTTACCGGACATGAAAATTCTCACCTCCTGAACGCGAACGCTCTCTACCCGTTCTCGAAGCTTGGATTAAAAGAAGAAAACAGTCTACGGTCGTGTCAATCAAGGAATGTCATTTCGACCGCAGGGAGAAATCTAAGATTTCTCAGTCGTGAAGACTTCTTCGAAATGACAAAGTATTGTTGACATGGCACGAATACCCAATTTATATATCCAATCTTATACAGCTTATCCGTAAATCCCTGCAAGGGATTTCTTGCTGTCTTGCCACGTCTTCAGGAAATAATTTTCTAATTCAGGGGAATTCAGGGGACGCGATACTTATTTTTATAGAACATAAACAGGTAAGGTGTTACCAGATTAGTTCTGATTATTTACTTGCACGCTCCTGGGTCTTACGTTATAATGTTTACGTAAGAACGGGAGGTAATTATGGACAAGATATTTTCGGCACGGGTCGATGAATCCGTCATTCGCCAAATTGGTGTTCTTGCGCGACAATTGGGAACGACAAAGAAATCAATTATCGAGGGTGCGATTCGGATGTACGCGGAAAAAATTGAAGGGGAAAATAATATTGATGTGTTGGAACAAACGTTAGGTGCATGGCACAGAGCAGAATCGGCCGATGAGACAATCGAAAAAGCTCGTAAGGTATTTCGAAATTCGATGAACAGGTATCAGAAATGAGGGCATACATTGATTCTGACGTACTGATCTGGCACCTTCGTGGTGAGCGCAAGGCATTGAACTTCTTGCGAAACTTACGTGATGGTGGAGAATATGAACTCTGGATAGGGGTAATGCAACGGGCTGAGGTGGTCTTTTTTATGCGTCCTGAAGAGAAAGAAGCCACCGAACTGTTCATGTCGCAATTCAAGACAGCTCCTGTTGATCAATCCATTGTAGACGCGGCAGGCGCACTGTACCGCAAGTGGCACCCGAGCCATGGGATCGATGTCAATGATGCTATTCTTGCAGCAACAGCAATGCAAACCGGGGGGCGAATCTTCTGTCTCAACAGGAAACACTACCCCATGCCGGAGGTATTAGTTAAGAAGGCGTGGTAGCAAAGCAGCGGGTGGGGAAAAATGCCTCCTCTCCCTTCAAGGGAGAGGGGGCATTTTTATTACAAATGTATCAAGATTTAGTCTTTATAGAATTTTTCCCCGAACAGTTTTTCACTAAGTCCGATCAGATCCGCCCACTTCAGTGGTCCCCCCTTGTCGGATGGAAACCCGGTAGCCCATATCATTCCCACATCAATCATTCGGGGGTCGCTGACAACTTTTCTATCGAGAAGATCGCGAGCTACTTTTACCATGGCCCCCAGGAGACCCGTTTGGATTTCCTCATCCGTCCTTTCTCTGAGTTCTTTCTTCGCAATCAGTGAAAGAACTTCGGGGTCGACGCTTCCATCTTTCAGGAAAAACCCTTTCCCAGACTTCCGCAAGCCGAGACGACCATCCTCAACTATGTTTTTGAGGGTTTGTTGTTCCACACCCATTCCGACAAAGATCTTATAAGGAACATCGATTCCCACCTCATCGGTTAATCTGATTGGTCCTACGGGCATGCCGAATGCCGTTAACGCGCCATCAACTTTTTCTATGGCGTTTCCTTCCTCTATATATTGCAGGGCAAGGAGCAGGTAGGGGAATAACATTGCATTAACAACGAATCCCGGATTGTCTTTGCAGACAATGGGTCGTTTTCTTATTAAGGCGGTAAAATTCAGGATATTGTCGATCGTTTCCTGGCTGGTTTTTTCGCCCCGAATGACTTCAACAAGCTGCATCATCCAGACGGGTGAGAAAAAATGGAGCCCGCCGAATCGATCGGGACTGGTAACATATTGTGACATAGCGTCGATTGGCAGGGAAGATGTATTGCTGGCAATCAGGCAATCGGCCGCCACTACATCGCAGAGTTCCTTATAAACCTGTTCCTTTACCTTGATGTCTTCGAAAACAGCTTCAACAACAATGTCGACATCCTTAAAATCATCACCGTATTCCGAGGTGACGGTCAATAAGTTCATCAGGCCATCCACGGGGGTTTTAAGCCTTTTCTTTTCCGCCATGCCGTCAAATATCTTTTTCACAAATGCCTTCCCCGGTTCGAGAGCTTCAGGTATGTCTTTTACAACCACGGGAATCTGCATATTTCTCAGTATGTCAATGACGATACCGCGGCCCATAGTCCCGAAACCGAGGACAGCAGCCTTTTTCAGGGGTTTCGGTTCAAATCCCCTGGTCATCATTTTCTTCGGTTTGTCTGTAAGATTTTTCAGAAAGAATGTGTTGATGCTACCCTTTGCTTGATCGGAAAGGATGGAATCAATAAAGTATTCCCCTTCAAGTTTCAGACCTTCTTCTAATGAAAGCTTCAGACCATCCTGAATGCTCTTAATACAGAGCATAAGTCCCGGAAGTTCACGTCCCCTTGTTTTTTTGAGAACTTTTTGTCGTGCCTGTTCGGCTACATTATCTATATCGGAGAAGTCATATTCCGGTCTTTTTAATTGGGCTTTTCCTGAGATAATTTCCTTAAGAAATGTTTTGGCCTCTTCGAGAAGGTCGCCGTCGGCTGGAACAAACCTGTCAACCATCCCGATTTGATAAGCCTTTTCTGCATTAAGAAAATTACAGTCGAGCATAAGATCGATAGCGGGATATCCGATCATGCGAGGGAGTCTTTGAGAGCCGCCTGCTCCCGGAAAGAGACCTACATTACATTCGGGAAGGCCAAGCATTGTTGTCTTTGAATCCTTGGCTATCCTTGCCGTGCATGCGAGGGTTAACTCCAATCCGCCGCCAACACAAAAGCCCTGAATGGCTGCCATAGTGGGAACTTTTAGTGTACTGATCTCGTCGAAGGCATTGCGAAAGTAGCTTATAGCCTTTCCCGTCTCTTCTCTCGTTTTCAGCAGGGTGAACAATTTTAAGTCGGCGCCTGCGAAAAAGGCATTTGGTTTTCCTGAAATAAAAATGAGACCTTTCAGCGTTTCATTCTTTTTCAAGTCTTCAAGCAGCTCAAGAAATTCCATGACCGTGTCTTCAGACCATGTGTTCATTGGACTTCCGATTACATCAAAAGTGATGATACCCAGGCCATCCTCCATCTTCACATTAAAAGCTCTTTCAGAACTCATAAGATTCCCTCCTGTTTATATTTTTTTGTGGAGGGAGTATAGAGGCGTGTCTCTTGTGTGTCAATGAGAAAGTGGCCGCAGAATAAACATGGACAGTATTGGAGCTGTTCCTGTTTACTCGTTAAGTAATTGTTATCAGAGCAAAAAATCTATCAAGGCATCTGAAATAATACCTGATATAGAAGAAGAGCAATTGTGGAATTGACATCATTTTTTGTAGACTTGACCACAGTTTTTGTAGGTTTACTCCCAGTTTTCTAAAAAGTTCTAAAATTGTCTGAAATCTTTACGCTTTCTCGATAACCATTTATCTTATTAATATTACAGATTATTTTGATAGAATCATCCATTTTTTTATTATAGATTAGCAAGATATTTTAAAATTGTTGCTTTTCTATGATTCTTTAATTGCGCAAACAATAAACTGCACACATGTCAACGATAAAATATAATATATTAATATCAATCAGTTATAAAATATTTCAGAAATTTGTACAAAAAACAAACTCATGTGCATGATTTTTGCTAAAAATATAACTGTAATCGGAAGGCATTGTCTTCTCAATAACATTTTAACATAAAGGAAAGAAGCGGGATTAAAGGAAATGACTGAGAAAAAAATATATATTAATGAAGAAAATAAAGCATATGCCATATGTCCGCAATGTGGTAGCGTAAAAACCATTAATGCTTCTCAATATGGACGGATTGATAAACCGGTTAGGGTTGGAATTGAATGTATTTGTGGCTGTAGTTACACTGTTTTCATTGAGCGAAGAAAATTTTATCGTAAAGAGACGGATCTTTATGGAGTTTGTACAAGCTTTGATTCCAAGGAGATTAGAGAGATAAATGTTAAAAACCTTTCAAAAACCGGCGTCGGATTCACTGTCAATTCTTCAATCCCAATGGCACTGGGTGATATTCTAAAAGTTCGGTTCGTTTTGAACGGCAAAAAGAGGGTAATAATTAATGAGGAAGTTGTCGTTCAACAAATCAATAAAAATTATATTGGTGCTGGTTTTAGTAGAATAAAGGATTTGAGTCCGGATCTGGGTTATTACTTAATGCCTTGATACTTTGGGTGCCGCAAGAAAAATTGTAAAAATAACTGAAGTTTCTGGACTCTTAGTCCAATAGTTTTGAGACCTTTGCATAATGTCCTCTTTTGACCAATTTCTGCGTCAGGCTCAAACTTTAATCCTCGAAATATCCAATATATTCCTGTGGTTAAAATTTTCACCTTCCTTGAACTTGAACAAAATTAAACATTCTGCAAAGGCCTCGATAACTGAAGATCAGGGCTTTCGTTTATAGAAACTGACATTTTTCATCTTGAAATTATCAATAATATTATTTACATGATAATATATATTTTGTGAGTACACTTATTTTACCAGGACGTTCATTTTACGTGTGAAATTTGAATTTGCCAGATTCATGGCATGAACATTGCCGATTAAAAAAGGCACTGAAAAAGATGGGTAATTTCGGATCGTATCAGGAGAGGAAGAAATGGAAAAAAGAATTAGTAATATTGGGTTTATTTCAACACGCATAGCTGGAACCGATGGCGTAAGCCTCGAAATCAAGAAATGGACCGATGTCCTGGAGAGAAATGGTTTCTCATGTTTTTTCTTTGCAGGAGAAATTGACAGGGATAGTGATGTAAATTGTCTTGTTGATCTGGCTCACTTCAGGCATCCCGATATAGAAGAAATCAACACCCACAGTTTCGGAAAAACAACCCGTCCTAAAAGGATTTCTGACCTCATACACAAGATAAAAGAAAAACTTAAAGATTCCCTTGCTGAATTTGTAAAGCGCTTTGATATCGATTTAATTATTACCGAGAATGCTCTGACTATTCCGATGAATATTCCACTGGGACTTGCTATTACAGAATTTATTGCAGAAACAAGCATTCCGACGATAGCTCATCATCACGATTTTCGCTGGGAAAGAGACCGGTTTCTGATTAATTCAATCGGTGATTATCTGCGTATGGCCTTTCCCCCGGACCTTCCGTCAATTCAACATGTAGTTCTGAACTCAATTGCCTCCAAAACATTAAACTATCGTGTCGGTGTCTCGAATACCGTTGTTCCCAATGTATATAATTATGCTTCTCCGCCAAAGAGAACCCATCCTGAAATATTGAGCAAGTTAAGAAAGGAAGTAGGATTAAATGATGATGATGTCTTTATCCTTCAGCCTACTCGCGTAGTACCGAGAAAAGCCATAGAACGTTCAGTTGATCTGGTCAGCCAACTTGACCTGTCTCCCTCATGTCTTGTCGTTTCGCATGCCTCCGGAGATGAGGGGACTGATTATTTTGAAAGAGTACAGGAATATGCTTCTCTTATGAATGTCAGGATAGTACCTATAGATAGTCTGATAGTACCCGACTATTATACAGGTGATTTATCAGAAAATCAGTATACAATAGGGGACATCTATCAGGCTGCAGACCTTGTAACTTATCCTTCAGCGTACGAGGGTTTTGGCAATGCATTCCTTGAGGCAGTTTATTACAAGAAACCGATTGTAGTGAACCGATATACAATCTTCATTTCTGATATAGAACCGAAAGGCTTCGACCTCCTTCTCCTGAATGGACTTGTCACGAAAGGAACGATTGATAGGGTTAATACTATCCTTTCAGATGATTCTCAAAGGAAACAACTGACCGATACGAATTACAAAATAGCAAGAAGGTATTTCTCTTACGAAAGACTTGAAAGGATTCTTTCTGGAATTATTGAGAGGTTCTAAGAGACGTGAAAAAACTTAAAATTGCTCTTCTTCACTACTCATGCCCCAATGTGGTTGGAGGTGTTGAGGAGATTGTTAAACAACAGGCTTCACTCTTTCATCTCAAGGGACATGAGGTAAAGATTATTGCGGGAAAAGGTGATCAATATACGAGGGATTTCCCTATAGCTATCAATCCCATCTTTTCTTCCATGAACCCCAATGTAGATGTTGCGCTAAGTGAATTTAAAAAGGGGAAACGGGATCGTCTTGACTGCTTAGTCGATGTTATATACGAGGATATAAAAGAGGAGGTTAATCCGTTTGACTTTCTCATCGCCCACAATGTCATGACGATGCCGTATAATCTTCCCCTGACCTATGCCATCAAAAAACTGTCGATTGACCACCGGGTAAGTATAATCAGCTGGAATCATGATTCTATCTATTTTAATCCCGGGTGCCCGGATATGTACTACTCGGACCCATGGACCATACTTAAAACGAAACTTCCCTTCATTCACTATGTCTGTATCTCTAAGTTTCGAGGTGAGCAATTTCGTCAACTTTACAAAATAAAAAAGGAGATAACAGTTATTCCTGATGGCATTGATCCCCCGGCTTTTTTTCAACTTACTCCGGAATCAAGGCAGATTATTTACGAGCAGAAACTTTATGAAGCTGATTTCATCATGGTTCAACCTTCCAGACTTATTCCCAGGAAAAACTTCGAGCTTGGACTGAGGGTCGCAGGTGCTTTGAAGGAAATGGGAGTCAATGTCCGCTATCTTGTCACGGGAGCTTATAACCCGCATGAAACAAAGGACATTAAATACTACGGATACCTGAAGCAAATAGCTAAAGACATGAATGTCGAAAAAGAAGCAATTTTCCTTGCCGAGTACCGTCTGAATCATGGCAGGAAGGTCATCCCGGACCAGACATTCATTCGCGATTTATATTTTATTGCCGATATCCTGTTTATGCCGAGCATGTCCGAAGGGTTCGGTCTTCCACTGCTGGAAGCAGGCATGATAAAACTTCCTATAGCCTGTTCTGACATTCCTCCATTTCTGGAAATTGGCGGCCCTGAGGTATGCTCCTTTTCCATTGAAGATGCTCCTGATCAGATCGCCTATAAGATATTGCTGTTCGTCTCGACAATTACAACACACAATATGTATCGAAAAGTGATAAAAAATTACGCGTGGGAGGCCATATATAAAAATCATATGAGGCCTCTGTTCAAAAAGGTGAAAGATTATCAGGAAAGAGTGTCAGGAAAACGGACGACATAGTTGGGATTATTTTATTTTGATAGATATGCGGCCTCTCTTTTCCCCTTTTCTTCATCAACAAAGTAAAACAAAAGACCACCCGTGATAAATAAAACCGAAACGGATGAAATGCTGATACGTGATGCTATGTGTCCTTCATATCCCATGGATTGTGCCATAAGGGCGACAGCTCCGATCAAAACGGGTCCCAGGACGATGGAGAACTTGCCGATCATGTTATAAAACCCGAAGTACTCAGCGGATTTGTCCGTGGGGATGATCCTCGCATAGAATGAGCGGCTGAGAGCCTGAATGCCTCCCTGGACAAGACCAATGGTTATGGCAAGGATGTAAAATTCCCTTTTGTCTTCCATGAAGGCTCCCCAGATTGAGACAAATAGATAAACGGCAATGGCAATTAAAATGGAACGCTTTGTGCCGATCTTTCCACCAAGATAACCGAAGCCGATTGCTGACGGAAAGCCGACAAACTGGGTGATGAGAAGGGCAAGAAGAAGATCCTTCGGTTTAAAACCGATAGACATGCCGTAATCGACGGCCATGCGAATTATGGTATCCACGCCATCCATATACAGCCAGTATGCTATGAGAAAAAGAAAAATTGTCTTGAGATGGCGAATTTCCTGAAAGGTTCTTTGTAATTGCTCAAATCCTTCCCGTACCACCCGGAAGACAGGTTTTTTTTCTTCAGGAGGAGGTTCTTTTACAAAGAGGAGAATAGGGATCGAAAAAACGAACCACCAGATTCCCACGGAAAGGAATGAGAATTTAACGGCTTCCGTTGCATCTCTGAGGCCAAATAATTCCGGTTGGAGGATCATCCATACGTTGAGGGCAAAAAGGATACCCCCTCCCAGGTATCCGAGGGAGAAACCGAAGGCCGAGACAAGATCCAGTTTTTTTTCAGAAGCAACGAAGGGAAGCAAAGAATCATAAAAAATGTTTCCTCCCGAAAATCCTATCACAGCCATTGCGTATAGAAAAATGGCAAAGGGCCAGTTTCCCACTGAAACAAGGTAAAGGGCCGATGTCATGACGATGCCCATAAAGAGAAAAAAGGTGAGGAATTTCTTTTTTGCACTTCCCCTGTCGGCTATGGCTCCGAGGATTGGCGCGAAGAGCGCTACGATAATGCCGGCAAAGGAATTTGCAAATCCAAGCCTTGCCGTGCTCGTGACTGGGTCCGTACCGGGGCAGCAGAACTGTTTAAAAAAGACGGGGAAAAACCCTGCCATGACTGTGGTGGCGAAGGCCGAATTGGCCCAGTCATACATGGCCCAGCTGAGTATGGTTTTTTTATTATCTTGCTGTTTTTTCATTATGGAAGGGGTTGTTGATTATTTCTTTTCCTTACATCCTTCCTCTTGCTACAGTATCCGGGTACATTGATTTACAAAAAGAACAGGGATTCTGTATACAACAATATCCGCAGCCAACGCATTTTTCCCTTGGTCTGGTTTTTCCAATCATTTAAAGATCCTTACCTACTCCAAATCATAGAGCTTTTCATCTATCTGCGGTTTAGATCGTCTGGTTCCTTTTTTACCTTTGCTTGCCAGAATAAAGGGATCTTCACCTTCCAGCAGATCTCCTATCTCTTCTTCGATTTTATCCGGGTCTTCCCCCTTTTCTAAACGACTCAGGGCCTCTTCTATTCCTGAACTCAAGTTGAGACCTGCAGCTTCCGAGAGTTTTCTCATCAGTGTTGCGGCCTGGCGGGGATCATCTTCATCGATTTTATCTGCCTCCCTTGAGAGCATCTCCATCGCCTTTTCCATTTTTGCCTCGTCGATTGGCGGCATTTCATCTTCTGATTCATCACTTCTGCCGGAAATTGTGGAAAAAACAGACATCTGCCGCTTTAATCTGGTTGTCTTACAGTGAGGGCAGAACGGAATCTTATCCGTATTGACGGATTTTGAAAAAAAACTGTATATGGTGTTGCATTTCT
>CAZKGS010000079.1:0-10131 GCA_964552105.1 uncultured Syntrophaceae bacterium | reverse complement strand
AAATTTGAGCCTGACGCAGAAATTGGGCAAAAGGGGACGTTATGCAAAGGTCTCTTCAGGTTTATAGGTCAAAAAAATAGGGGTAATCAACCCCCTATTTTTTGTGAATATCCAAGATAGACTATTTTTATTCTTTTTTCTTTGGTTTTTCTTTTGCCTTCTCTTTTGCCTGCTCTGCCTCCACCTTGTATTTTTCTGCTTCGGCCTTTGCTTTCTCCAGCTCTTCTTTTGCTTTACTCAATTCATCTGTTTTTTCTTTGGATTCTTTTGCTTTTTCTTTTTTCTCGCGCATCTGATCTTTTATTTCGTCATAACCGACATAGATGGCAAGGGCACCTCCGAGAAGCAAAGCAACGGGAATTCCACCCATCAGTATTACAAGAAACTCGCTCCACCAGGCTACAAGGCCGACTAACCCCAGGACTGCCGCTACAACACCGCCAATCAACACCTGCATAATTTTAAAACCTCCTTTTAAAAATTTAGATTCCAATAATCGGAATGAATGCTAAGATTGACACATAGCAAAAAATTCTAATTTCCCACAGACATCTTTGCTAACATAAAAAATGTATCGAGGCAAGTTCAAAATTTAGAAAATAATACTTGCGAAAATACAAATCTTAAATTAGTTTAAATGGCTTCAATATAAGCATATTAAATTCTTTATCCTCAACAACTGCGTTTTTTGCGCAGATGTTGGCAGAAAATAAATTCGAAACAATATCAAAACCCTAAACTCGAATGTCCAAAACTATTTCGAAAATTTGTTATTTGATATTCAGATTTATTTCGTATTTCGATATTCGAGTTTCGGATTTGCGGCTTTGCCGCCTTAGGAGGAAAATAATAAATGATAGAGCTCGATTTTGAGAAAGGCAAAGGACTTTTGCCAACGATTGTTCAGGATTATGAAACAAAAGAGGTCCTCATGCTTGCCTATATGAACCGACAGTCGTGGTTAAAAACCCTGGAAACAGGGAAAGCAACATACTGGAGCAGGTCAAGGAGCACACTCTGGGTAAAAGGAGAATCATCAGGTCATTTCCAGCTGGTCAAGGAAATACGAATAGATTGCGATTCTGATACTATTTTGTTAATGGTAGAACAGGTAGGAGGAGCAGCGTGTCACACAGGCTATAAATCATGTTTCCATAAGAGATTATCTGATGGGAACATGGAAATAATCGGGGAAAAAGTATTTAATCCGGAGGAAGTTTATAATCAATGAAAAAATTGAAATTGGGAATACCCAAGGGAAGTCTTGAATCAAGTACTATTGAACTATTCAAAAGAGCAGGATGGGAAATTTCTTATGATAGCCGGAGCTATTTTCCCGATATCGATGATGAAGAAGTTTCCTGTGCCCTTGTAAGGGCTCAGGAAATGTCCAGGTACATTGAAGATGGGACTCTTGATCTTGGTCTTACGGGAAGGGATTGGATCGTCGAAAACGAATCTGATGTTACCGTAATAGCAGATCTTGTTTATTCAAAATCGACAGTAAGACAGGCGCGATGGGTCTTGGTGGTGCGGGAGGATTCTACCATTCGAACCATCGAGGACATGGAAGGAAAAAAGATATCTACGGAGCTGGTCAACTTTACAAAAAGGTATTTTAAGGAAAAAAACATCAATGTTCGGGTTGAATTTTCATGGGGGGCCACTGAGGCCAAGGTCGTTGAAGGTCTCGTAGATGCTATAGTTGAGGTAACCGAGACAGGATCTACACTTCGGGCGAATAAGCTGAAAATTATCCATGAATTGATGAAGACAAACACCCAGTTAATTGCCAACAAAGAAGCCTGGGCCGACCCATGGAAGAAAAGGAAGATACTACAGATAAAGACAATGCTCAACGGTTCCCTCATGGCCATAGGGAAAGTTGGTTTAAAGTTGAACGTATCAAAAGAGAATCTTGGGAGAGTTATTTTATTGCTTCCATCACTCAAGGCACCTACCATATCAGGATTGCATAATGAAGAATGGTTTGCCATAGAAACCATGGTTGATAAAAGTATTGTGAGGGATTTGATCCCTCTTCTTCAGGAGGCTGGTGCTGAAGGAATTATAGAGTATTCTCTTAATAAAGTTATCTGAAGGGGAGGAAAAGCGTGGCAAGGACAGCTAAAGTAGAGAGAAAAACCACAGAAACGGAAATATCTATTGAGATAAACCTGGATGGCTCAGGAAAAAGAGAAATATCTACGACCATACCTTTTTTTGATCATATGCTTACCCTTTTGGCAAAGCATGGATTTTTCGATCTGACCGTAAAGGGGTACGGGGATACCGATGTAGATTATCACCATCTCGTAGAAGACGTGGGGATCTGTTTTGGAGAGTTGATAAAAAAAGTGCTGGGAGACCGGAAAGGAATAGTACGATACGGTTCGGCTGTTGTCCCTATGGATGAAAGTTTGAGCCACGTCAGCATGGATATTTCAGGAAGGCCATATTTAATTTTTAATGTGGATTTTGACAATAAGAAGATAAGGGATTTTGACCCCTTGTTATTTAAGGAATTTTTCAAGGCCTTTAGCGATCATAGCGGAATAACATTGCATATCAATGTCATGTATGGTAAAAATCCGCACCACATAATAGAGTCAATCTTTAAGAGTTTTGCCCGTTCATTAAACCAGGCTGTTTCCATAGATGCGCGGATCTCCGGTGTCATGTCTACAAAAGGCAGTCTTTGAGGTATTCAAACAGATGACTCATTATAATCCCTTCATTGTTTCGAAACGTTTCACCATGGCGGTATACGTTGCTGTTGTGATCCTTCTTCTTTCCGGTTGTTCTTTCAAAAAGGACATGGGGGCAGTATCCCGGGGTGAGGAGACAATTTACTTCCACAAGATTGCCGTCATTCCTTTTCAAAGCGTTATTCCTGAAGCTTCCTCTGTTGCGTTCGTCAGGTGTCCCGTTTGCGGGATTTTCTTTTCAACCTCAACATCCCCGGGTGAGCCCGAGAAGATAATCGAGGAGATTTTTATAAAAAAGCTTATGGCGGAAAAACAGATAGTTCTCATGCCGATCGATAGATCACGTGGTGCCTATATGAGGATTCGTGCTGATTCTTTTAAAGCGACACCGCGAGAGATATTTGAAAAAGTCGGCAAGGAACTGGGAGCGGATGGTGTTCTGGCAGGGTATGTATATCGATACAGGGAGAGAGAAGGTTATGAGTATGCTGTCAAGCAGCCTGCTTCGGTTGCCTTCGGTGTTCATCTGTTGAGGGTGACCGATGGTGCCTTTGTATGGAAAGGCATATTTGATAAAACCCAGAGGACTCTGATGGAGAATGTTTTTGACGTGTCAACATTTATAAGGGGACGGGGGAAGTGGGTTACTGCGGAACAATTGTCGGAAGAGGGTGTCGATAAAATCCTCGAGACATTTCCAGGGTTGGAAAAAAATAAAAATTAGCTTGAAATAACAGTTAATTGCCTGTTTGTAGAGTTAAGATCAATTCTTTTGGTATTGTGCAGACGTCAAATTCGTAATTCGAAAACCATTATCCGAATTTGATTTCGGTTTATGTGAAAAAGAGGAGATAATAAGTGATAATTATACCTGCAATAGATCTGAAGAATGGTAAGTGTGTGCGTCTTCTTCAGGGCGACTTCTCGCATGTTACCATATATTCAGATCAACCTGTTGAAATGGCTAAAAACTGGCAGAAAAGAGGAGCCGAAAGGATCCATGTTGTTGATCTGGATGGTTCCAGGGCCGGCCTTCCTCAAAATGGAGAAGTTATAAGAAATCTTATCCAGGAGATAAATATTCCTGTTCAGGTTGGTGGCGGAATAAGGGATATAAAAACCGTTGAGCACTATCTGGAGATGGGAGTTAGCCGGGTTATATTAGGAACAGCAGTTCTCAAAAACAGAAAATTTGTCATCGATGCCTGTACTACTTTTAGAGGACAGATTATCCTCGGTATCGATGCAAGAGATGGTGAGATATTGGTCGAAGGGTGGACGGAGGAGACGGGTCAATCTGCCGTGGAAATAGCAAGGGGGTATGAGGGGCTTGGAGTGGATGCAATCGTGTATACCGACATAAAACGGGATGGTATGGAAGCAGGTGTAAATATTAAGGCAACAAAGAATATTGCCGAGTCCGTGGATATTCCCGTTATTGCCTCAGGTGGAGTATCTGGTCTGAAGGATATTGAAGAACTCCTCAAAATTGAGAGTTCCGGAGTCATTGGGGTCATAGCAGGAAAGGCCCTTTATAGCGGGGCCTTACAACTGGAAGATGCGATAGAAATGGTTTCAAGTTCCAAGTTTCAAGTTTAAGGAAGGCGAAAGTTTTAAGCACAGGAATATATTGGATATTCCGAGGATTAAAATTTGAGTCTGACGCAGAAATTGGGCAAAAGGGGACGTTATGCAAAGGTCTCCTAAGATGTGGAGGCATACATGATGGAAAACTGTATATTTTGTAAAATTGCCAAGGGGGAAATACCCGGCAATAAGGTCTATGAAGATGATAAGGTTCTGGCATTTGATGACATTAATCCAATGGCTCCCGTCCACGTGATTGTTATACCTAAGCAGCATATACCTACGCTTATGGACGTGGCGCCAGAGAATATGAATATAATGGGCGATATATTTACCGCAGTCAAAGAGGTGGCAAAGATCAAGAAAATTGAAGAAAAGGGTTTTAGAACCGTCATAAACTGTAATGAAGAAGGGGGACAGCTTATTTTTCATCTTCATATACACGTTTTGGGTGGTGAAAGGTTGAAAGATGATCTGGCATGATGGTTAACAGAGAATTCATTACAAGGGCATTGACAATTCAAAAAAAGTTATTAAATTTAACATACGTCTTGACATCTGGAACCTGCAGTGGCATAAAACCTGATTCTGTTTTTGTGCCTTATATGTTTTCTAAAATAAGAGGTTAACCCATGGAAGTTATCAAAAAGGTCGAAAGAGGGATGATAGCGGCGGCCAAGGATAAAGATAAGTTAAGGCTGTCTACTCTTCGTTTAATTAAATCAATATTATACAATAAAAAAATCGATTTAAGAAGAGATCTCAATGAAAAAGAGAGCCTTCAGGCATTATCATCGATGGTGAAACAGAGAAAGGATTCGATCGAGCAGTTCAAAAACGGAGGAAGGTTGGATCTTGTTGAAAAGGAAGAGAAAGAGTTAAAGATTGTTCAGGAATTTATGCCTGAACAACTGTCCGAAGAGGAAATAGAGGCGGAAATCTCAAAAGCCATAGATGAAGTTGGTGCCACGAGTGTTCGTGATATGGGTAAGGTGATGAAGGTACTTATGCCGAAATTTACAGGTAAAGCAGACGGTAAACTCGTAGGTGAAAAGGTTAAAGCAAAATTATCTTCATAATTGAGAGGTCGACAGAAAGGACTCAATTATATTTCCCCGGTTTACATAAAATAAATTCTCATATTCTCACATTTCTACGTAGAAATATCTTTTTATTTCTTTACATTCAAAGTGTTTATTCTTTCAAGCTTGCCCAAAAAAAGGGGAATCATATTGAAAGGGCATATTCCTGCAGAAAAGATAGAAGAGATCAAGGCGAGGGCAAATATCGTCGATGTTGTTTCAGAATATGTCACGTTGAAAAAAACTGGCAGAAATTTTGTCGGTCTCTGCCCCTTCCATAGAGAAAAAACCCCTTCTTTTACCGTGAATCCCGAGAAACAAATATTTTATTGTTTCGGATGCGGTGAAGGTGGGAATGCCATTTCTTTTTTGATGAAGATTAATAATATGTCCTTTCCTGAATCGGTCAGGCACCTGGCTGTCAAGCTGGGAATTACAATTCCTGTGAGACATATGAGCGAGGGAGAAAAAAAGTTCCTCAGTGAAAAGGAAAAATTCAGCGGGATCAACCAGATGGCAGCAGAGCGCTTTCGTAAAAACCTCTCTTCAGATATGGGAGAAGTGGCCAGGGATTATTTGAAAAAAAGGGGAATAGACGATTCTGTTGTCAGGGGATTTGGTCTGGGGTATTCTCCGGAAGGATGGAGACATCTTAAGGATTATTTTAGTAGTATGGGAGTTTCTCTCGAACTTGTCCGGAAGGCAGGTCTTGTCATAACAAATGACAATGGTCAGAGTTACGACAGATTCAGGGGTAGATTGATTTTCCCAATCGTGGATCTGAACGGCAACATAGTTGCTTTTGGTGGCAGAGGAATCGGTAATGAGGAACCCAAATACTTGAATTCTCCTGAATCTCCTGTTTATATAAAGGGGAACACGTTGTATGGATTATATCAGACAAAAGGTGAGATCAGCAAAAAGAATAATGTCCTCATTGTAGAAGGATATCTTGATCTTCTTTCGCTCTGGGGTGTGGGAACATGCAATGTTGTTGCCACTCTTGGGACGGCTTTTACAAGAAACCAGGTTGAATTGATCAGGAGGTTTACAAGGAACGTCTCAATTATCTTTGATCCGGATGAGGCCGGAAGAAGTGCCGTTGAACGGAGTCTGAAATTGTTCCTTGAAGAAGAAATGCATGCAAGAGTGGTCATTCTTCCTGAAGGTTATGATCCTGATGATTATGTGAGAAAATTTGGAAGAGAAGCGCTGGAGAATGTTATCGTTCAGGCTCCTTCCATGGTGGATTATTATATAGAAAAAATGATAGGTGGCGACAATACACTTGAAGAAAATCTGGATTCCGTTAAAGATTCAATTTCCTTTATAAGAAATATAAGCAATCTGGTTCAGAGGAACCTCTTTATAAAAAGGGTATCGGAAAAATTAGGTATAGATCAGGGGCTCATGAAAGATGAGGTTAATAAGGCAATGGTCGGTTCTCAAAAATTTGCCAGGCAGGGGGAATCTCCAAAAAGGGAAACAGAAAAGGTAGATATAGTTGAGTTGAGCCTTATCCACATGATTATGGAATATCCTGACAGAATACCTGTTGTAGTGAATGGAAAAATATTTGGTTATTTTTTGAGTAAGGGGTTGAGGGAGGTAGGAGAGGCACTTATAGAATCGTTTAACAGAGGAGAGATAAAGAACATCTCTGATGTCATGAACGATTTTCCCGATAGTAGCATTAAAGAAAAACTCTTAAAACTGGCCATGGTGGGAAGGCCCTTTAATCGAGAGGTTATTGATAGGGTTCTCGATGATACTATAAAAAAGATAAGGCTGAAATGGTATAAAAAGAGGCGTAAATCTATACAAGGAGAATTGATTAAGGCTCAGAGAATAGGTGATACAGGATTATGCGAAAGACTTGTAATGGAAAAAGGGAGATTATTGAAGGAAGAAAAAATGTTGCAGGCATAGAATGAGACCTTCTGAAGATCTCAGACAATTGTTTTAAATAACATGTAGCGCTCCAGGGAGAAACGGTATGAAAAAAATATTACATTCGGATGAAACAAAAAAACTTATTACACTCGGTGAAGAAAAGGGTTTCCTTACCTATGATGACGTCAATGATACGTTGCCTTCCGATATAATATCTTCTGATGAGTTAGATAATATCATTATACTCCTTGGAGAGAAGAATATAGACATTATAGATACGGATAAGGGAGATAAGATTGCTCTTAAAAAGGTTGCTGATGAATCCCAAGAAGCAAAAGAGACTAAAGGTGGCTTGCCGTCACTCCCTCCTGTTCTGGGTAAGACGGGTGATCCCGTAAAGATGTATCTCCGTGAGATGGGGCTTGTGTCATTACTGAGTCGTGAAGGAGAGGTCGAAATAGCCAAGAAAATTGAAGAGGGTGAAAAAGAAGTTATGAATACTCTCTTCAGGCAACCGATTTTCATCAAGGATGTGATTAATGTTGGCAAAAGGTTAAATGCTGGGGAACTCAAGATAAAGAATGTTGTTGATAACCTTGAAGACGAAAATGGTTTTGTAGAAGAAGACATGCACAGGGAAAGAATCCTGGGTATCATCGATAAGGTAGATAAACTGTATAAGAAAAGTGAGAGTTTAAGGAGTAAATTAAAGGAAAAAGATCTCGATGAACTCGAGGAGAAAAAGATAAAGGCAAAAATAGAAAATAATTCAAAAAAGATTGTAAGATTGTGCAAAAAAGCAAAGTTCAGCAAAAAATACATAAATATTATGACACTAAAGCTCAAAGTAGCCCTTATTGAGGTAAAAAAAGCTGAACATGATCTTAGAACCTGTAAAGAAGAAACAGGGATGTCTCTGAGGGTGTTGGAGAAAAACCTTGCCCTAATGAAAAAATGCGGCACTAAAGAGTTAAAACAGGTTGAACAAGAATGTGGTGTTTCTGCCGAAAAATTAAAGGAGTATGAAAGAATTATAAAAAAAGCCCGAAAAGAAAGGAAAAAGATAACTTCCGGGATTGATATGTTGGCAGATGCATTAAAAAAGGCTGTTGCCTCAATGCAAAATGGTGAGAAGAAAGCGAATCTGGCGAAGAAAAAGCTTATGGAGGCAAACCTGAGGTTGGTTGTGAGTATCGCCAAAAAATATACGAACAGAGGATTACAATTCCTTGATCTTGTTCAAGAGGGAAACATCGGATTGATGAAAGCCGTTGACAAATTTGAATACCAGAGAGGTTATAAATTTTCTACCTATGCTACATGGTGGATACGACAGGCCATAACCAGAGCAATAGCAGATCAGGCCCGGACGATAAGAATCCCGGTGCATATGATTGAGACAATCAATAAACTCATCAGGACCTCCAGATATTTGGTACAAGAACTGGGCAGAGAACCCAACCCGGAGGAGATTGCCGGGAAGATGGAATTTCCCTTGGAAAAGGTAAGGAAGGTATTAAAGATTGCCAAGGAGCCTATATCTCTGGAGACTCCCATAGGGGAGGAAGAAGACAGTTCCCTCGGCGATTTCATAGAAGATAAAAAGATTATGTCTCCCTCTGAAGCTGCTGTAAATATGGATCTTGCGAAGCAGACGAGAAAGATACTGTCGACTTTGACACCTAGAGAGGAAAAGGTGTTGAGAATGCGTTTTGGTATTGGTGAGAGGGCTGATTTTAATATTGACGAGGAAGAAGACGGGTTTGACGTGACTACTATAAATCGGGCCAGAGAAATTGAAAAAGATGTCCTGAAGAAATTGAGGGGACCATCAAGAAGAAGAGAAATTAAAACAGTGTGAAATAAAAAATCTTGACAAAAACATGAAAGGCATATAACTAAATTTGCTTGCTGAGTGATATATTTTTTGGGGGCCCATAGCTCAGTTGGAAGAGCCACCGGCTCATAACCGGTAGGTCCCTGGTTCGAACCCAGGTGGGCCCACCATTATCGTAAGGCTGAAGTTGGGAAGTGATTAGTTTGAACTGTATCTGGTACAGAAAAACGCATAGAAAAAATATATCTTCAGGACATGAAAAAAATCCTTAAAAAATGCACCAGATTTTGGTGCATTTTTTTTTGCATAATTATTAGATGAAAGGGGAACGTTTTGAAACAACAGATATTACTTCTGGTTGAACTTCAACAGATTGATTCTGAAATCAAAAGGATAGAGACAAGAAAGAAGGAATTGCCGCGGGATCTGGATAAGCTAAATGAAGAGCTGCATCTTTTTGAAAAGAGGATAGAAGAAGAAAGAAAAAAAATAGATGATTTATATAAAAGACACAAAGATAAAGAGAATGATCTCAAAAAAGGGAATGATGATCTGAAAAAAATAAAAAGTCGTCTTTTTGAGGTAAAAACAAATCGTGAATATCAGGCACTGCTTAAGGAAATAGATGTTGTTAATAAAAGAAATGATGAGACAGAAAACGAGATCATCAATATTCTGGAAATGATAGACAAGGCCAGTGAAGGATTAGAAGAAAGGGAGAAAGAGGTTAAGGCTTTTAGTATAAATCAGGGAAAAAAGATAAAGAACGTTGAAACAGAAATAGATTCCATCGATTTTACACTGCTTGATGTTAAAAAGAAACATGTTGAGATAAAAGAAAAAATTAATGCCGACCTCCTCAAGAAATATGATATTATCAGACAAAGAAGGAACGGCAGAGCTGTTGTGCCGGTATGGAAAGAAATTTGTGAAGGGTGTCATATGAATATTCCTCCACAGATGTATATTGAGTTGCAAAGATCTGAAGTTTTGATGTTCTGCCCGCATTGTAACAGGATCATCT
>CAZKGS010000078.1:5750-10197 GCA_964552105.1 uncultured Syntrophaceae bacterium | reverse complement strand
AAAAAAATTCTTTTGCCGTTCGACTGAGCTCACGCCGAAGCCATTTTTGCAAGAATTTTACAACTAAGGGACTTACATATTATTTACACTTCGAAAACAACCATCCAGCATGGCAGCGTATTATCTCTTATATTTCTTTATTCTTGGATTGATTCCACAGATCATCCATTTCTTCAAGAGACGTCTGGGAAAGACTTTTACCCTGTTCTTTCAGTTTTGTTTCAATAAAAGTAAATCTCTTTACAAATTTCTTTATGGTGGACCTGAGGGCGTCTTCCGGGTTTACCTTTACAAATCTGCTTAAATTTACCAGAGTGAAAAATATGTCGCCGATTTCATCTTTTATCTGCTTCTCATTCTTACTGTGAATAGCGACTTTGAACTCTTCTATTTCCTCTTCGACCTTTTCAATGACGCCTTCTGTATTTTTCCAGTCAAAGCCTGTTCTTGATGCCTTCTCAGTGATCTTTTCTGCCATTAAAAGGGACGGCATGGAATGGGGTATACCATAAAAGATTGAATCGTTTTTATCTGTTTTTCCCTCATCATGTATTTTTATGTCTTTCCAGTTGGATTTGATCTCCTCTATATTTTTGACCTTTTTGTCTCCGAAAACGTGCGGATGCCGGCGGATCATCTTTTCCGATATCTCTTTTATTACATCAGATATATCAAATTCACCGGCTTCTTCAGAGATTTTTACTAAAAAGAGAACCTGAAAAAGAAGATCGCCAAGCTCTTCTTTCAGATCATCAGGAGATCCCCCGTCTATTGCATCAAGAACCTCGTATGCTTCTTCTATTAGGTATCGCGCCACGTCTTCTTTTTTTTGTTCTCTGTCCCACATACAACCGTCGGGAGCCCTGAGTCTGTCGATGATTCCTGAAATTTTCTGAAGATCCCACTTGTAATGTTTTTTCAATTTTCCTCCCATTTAAGGCACACTTAATTGATAGGCGAAAAAATCTCCTTCTAACATGAATGAGGTAATCTGTCAAAAGTACTATATTTAACCCAGGTATTGCGGCAGGTATCGTAGCGAGACGTAGAAAACCGTTCTACTGAGCGATTCGACGGCTCGACTGAGCTTACCGAAGTCTGAGCTCGTCGCAGGCTCACGCCGAAGCCGCAGCGAACCGCGCAGTCTTCGACGAGCTCGGTCGAACCGTGTAGCAAGAATTTTCAAGTCGCAGTCTTCGGTGAACTTAGCCGAACCGTAGATTGCTACTGCAAAATCTGGGTTAAAATATATATCATGATGTTTTGTTTTGTCTTGACTTTTTCGAGTGTAAGGTGATATGGGAAAATTCCTATTTAGCGTTATTGAGGGTTTCGTAAAACTCTCTTGGACTATCATACAAATGTTATTTATTTTAAAGGAAAAGGAGGAGTATCAATGGCAGAGAAAAAGACAAAACTGACAAGAGCTGAAAGGCTCGAAAAGACGCAAGAGGAAAACCTGAAACACTGGATGGCAGAGGATGAAATCCTGTTCAAACACCGCGAAGAAGCTTACAATATCGGTGGTCAGAAACAGGTAGATCGTCTTGCAAAACAGAGCAAGAAACCGATGCGTGAAATTATCTCCATGCTGATCGATCCGGGTACCGAGTACCTTGAAGTGGGTCTTGATACTGGCTATGATATCGGTAAAAAAAGAATTTACGGTGGAGAGATCTACGAGGAGGAGGGGCGAGGTCATATACCCGGAGGCGGTCTGATTACGGGGATTGGAAAAGTCCACGGTAAGGATTGTATGATCTTTGCCAATGAGAATCGTTATGCTGCTGGTACGTATTTTCCCATTACCTTGAAGAAACACATGAGGGCCCAGGAAATTGCTGAGATGTGTGAAATCCCATGTATCTACATTGCCGATTCGGGCGGAATTTATCTTCCCCTGCAAATAGGCAGTTTTGCCGATAGCAATCACTTCGGAAAAATGTTTTATAATATGTGCCGTATGTCTGCTAAGGGGATAAAGCAGTATACGCTTTCCACTGGTGGAAATACTGCCGGTGGCGCATACATTGTTTACCTGGCCTGCGAATCGATCATGATAGAAAAGATGGCGTATGCATTCCTTGCCGGCCCCCCCATGGTTAAATCAGCTATCGGCGAAACCGTTTCGCCGGAAGACCTCGGCGGTGCCTATGTCCATACCCAGCACTCCGGTGGTTGCGATCATTTCGTCAGGAGCCAGGAAGAGGGAATACAGAAACTGCGCGATATCATCGAATTTGAACCCTCCCAGAAGCTGTACACAGAGCGTAGGGAGACAAGGGAACCCAGATTTGATTTTAAAGAGATGATGAAATGTTCACCTGTTAATACGTATAGTTATATCAACATCAGGGAGACTATTAAATGTATAGCTGATGACAGCCATTTCCACGAATACAAGACGACCTATGGTCCCGGGCGCGGTGACGGCGTTTTGTGCGGCAAGATGTGGTTAAAGGGAATGCCTGTGGGTGTTATTGCTTCGAACGCGAGTGGAGTTATCTATATTGATGCGGCGAGAAAAGCTACCGAATGGATGATCCGCTGTGGTACCTCCAAGCTGCCAGTTCTGTTCCTCGAGGGTACCCCCGGTTATATGGTAGGCAAGTCGGAAGAGTGGGGCGGTATAGGTAAATACGGTTCTGATATGGTTAGAGCGGACAGCTGTCTGAGTACACCAAAGATTACCTATGTTATCGGTCCTGATCACGGAGCCGGCAACTACGGTATGTGCGGCAGGGCATTCAATCCCACATTCTCATTTACAAATATGAGGGGCCGCACGACAGTTATGTCGGGTGAAACAGCTGGTTTCATAGTTGAGTCTGTTCGCAGGGCAAACATTGTTAAAAAAGGTGAAAAGGTTGATGAAGAAGATATGGCCGCCTTCCGTCAGATGATGAGAGATCGTTATGATGCAGAAGGTCATCCCTTCTATACGGGATCTCTGAATTTTCATGATGGCGTTATCGCGTTCAGTGAGGCACGGGATGTGTTGGCAAGATCCTTTGAAGTTGCGCTTCGCGCCCCGGTTCAGGAATCTCGCTTCGGAAACCTGAAGGTTTAAGCTTTTTGTCTGTACGATAGGAAGGAGTCAAACATATGTCAGAAATGTTATTACAGGAAAGAACGGATGATGGTATACTGATTCTTACGTTGAATCGTCCGGAAGCAATGAACTGCTTCAATTTTGATCTGCTCTCTGAACTGGCTGACGTCATTAGAGAAGCCAACTTTGATATGGATCTGAGATGCATCATAATTACCGGTTCCAAAAGGGGTGATGAACCGAAAAAATGGTCCTTTTCGACGGGAGCCGATCTGAAAGAGAGGAGAACCCTGACGGATGATCAGGTGAGGCGTTTCATTTTCACAATCCGCAATACATTTACGGCAGTGGAACAGGTACGAGTACCTGTAATTGCCGCGATCAACGGTTTTGCATTCGGCGGTGGAACCGAACTGGCCCTGGCTTCGGATATTCGCATAGCCTCTTCAAATGTCCTTATGGGCCTTACAGAAACCAGCCTGGGTATTATTCCGGGCGCCGGTGGAACGCAGAGATTCACCAGGGTTGTTGGTGTGGCAAAGGCCAAGGAACTGGTCCTAACAGCCAGGAGATTCAATGCACAGACGGCGCTGGAGATCGGGCTGGTAAGCAAGGTGGTGGAACCCGATGAGTTAATGGATGCGGCTCTTGAAATAGCCAGAGAGATTGCCAAGAATGGACCCATCGGTGTTGCCCAGGCCAAGTTTGCCATCAATTATGGTTCGGAAGCAAGCCTCGGTGTGGCACTTCCGCTTGAATCGAAGGCATATGAGGTAACGATCCCGACGGAAGACCGCCTTGAGGCCCTCGCTGCCTTTGCGGAGAAGAGAAAACCAGTGTTTAAGGGTAAGTAAAAACTTTTTTAATAATTAAAGAAGAAAAATATTTAGGAGGTAGTATATTTATGGCAACAGAATATGATCTCTGGAAAATTTTTCCGAGGATGCCGAAAAAGGTGACAATTGGTGATATCACCATTCGTGACGGATTTCAGCATGAGGAAAAGTTTATTTCAACAGAAGCGAAGATCTTTTATGCTGAGGAGATGATCCTTGCCGGTTGTAAAGAGATTGAGCTTACTAATCTCGGTAATCCCGCCGGCATGCCTATGTTCATGGATGCTGAAGAGGTCTTCAGGTATTTCAAACAGGGTGATAGGTTCAAGAAACGATGCGCCCGGAAGGGTATCAATCCCGATGACATTACGTTTACAGCGATAACCATTCGTGAACCCTCTGTAGATCGTGCAATCGAGATGAAAAAAGAAGGATTTGGTCCTGACCGTATTCTGATGATGGTTTCCACAGAAGGGGAACATCACTTTGCTAATTCAGGGACTACCCTTCCCGATTACTGGGCGGAGGCGGAGCGCTGCATCAAAAAATCGAACGATGC
>CAZKGS010000078.1:3291-5650 GCA_964552105.1 uncultured Syntrophaceae bacterium | reverse complement strand
ATTGAGCATGGTTACGATGTGGACCGTGTCCTGTGGCTTGGCCAGAAGATGGAAAAAACCATTGGCCGCAGACTCCGTTCCGAAGCGGTTATTAATGGTCGAACCCTGAAAGAGGGTCATATGGAGTTTGCCCGTCCCGGTCGAGCTGGAAGAAAAGAAAAACTCGGCGAAAAGCCCGACCAGAAGGTTCCCGCAAACTGGGGGAAAAAGGCAGTTTTGCCTGATCCATGGGGACCCGAGATGTTTGAACAAAAATTTGCCGATAAAAAATAATTACTTTGTAACAGGGGGAGAATTTCTCCCCCTGTTTTTAAAAAGGTATTAAATGAGTTTGGTGCAGGATTGGGTTATATAATCCGGGAGCACCGCTTGTTCTATCTTAAATTAATGTAAGGAGGATATATAAATGGCTGTAGAAGTATTAGCTCCCATGCCGGGAACGATAATAGAGATTATGGTAGAAGCTGGAGATCAGGTGAGCGCTGAAGAGGAACTTATTATCTTAGAGGCAATGAAGATGGAGAACCCCGTCCTTGCCCCTGCTGATGGTACAGTTAAAGAAGTCAAAGTAGAGGAAGAAGATAAAGTAGATACAAATCAGGTTTTGATCATACTTGAATAGCTTTGTCCTGTCTTGAAAAAATTAATGCCGAATTAGTCACTATAAGATTGATTCGGCATATTTTTTGGTGATGAGATGCTGGAGTTCTGATATGAGATTATTCTTAATTCATGAAAAGGATGCACTATAGAATGGAAAATCTTTTGCCTCAGGAAGTGACACTCCATGAGGTGGTGTTACGTGATGGAATTCAAAACGAGAAGACCATCATTTCCACGGAGGAAAAAGTACGATTAATTGAGAGGCTTGCCAGCTGTGGTATCAAGCGCATTGAGGTATCTTCCTTTGTCAACCCCCGTCTCGTTCCACAGATGGCCGATGCGGAAGATCTCTGGGAAAAGATAGAACGTAGAGAAGGTATTCTTTATTCCGCATTAATTTTGGGAGAAAAAAGTCTGAACAGGGCAATTCATTGTAAAGTGCCCCATGCAGGAATTTTTGTCTCGGCAAGCGAAACACACAGTCAAAAAAACTCTAACCGAACAATTGCAGAGGCCAGGAAGGAAGCCCTGAAATTAATTGAAAGAGCACAGTCCGCCGGTATGAAAGTACGCGCCGGGGTTATGAATTCCTTTGGATGTGCCTATGAGGGAAAGATTTCTGCAGAAAAGGTGATGAGTCTGGTAAGAGATTTTATGAAAACTGAGCCTGACGAGATCTGTCTGGCCGATACATCTGGCATGGCAAATCCTAAATTTATAAAAGAGGTTTTAATGTGCCTGAGAGAGGTGACAGGCAACAAGACAATATCGCTTCATCTTCACAATACCCGGGGTCTTGGCCTCGCAAATGTCTGGGAAGCTCTGCAGCAGGGGATTTCGATATTTGATACCTCTATGGGGGGACTTGGCGGATGTCCTTTCATTCCAGGAGCAAGGGGAAACATCGCTACGGAAGATACGGTGCATATGCTTCACGAGATGAAAATAGAAACGGGAATTAACTTGAATAGCCTTATTGAAACAAGTTTGAATTTTGAAAGATTTATGGGCAAAGAATTTCCTGCTATTGTTACACACCTGAAAGGTAATTCAATTTGACAACCTTGATATCTTGATCAGGTATGGGAAATGATCCAAGGTTGTTCCGAATTTTTTCTTGCTTTTATCAACGTTTTTTCCCAACGTAAAACTGCCTCAAATAATAGTCGAAATAATCCTTAAAAATATTTCTGGGAAGACTTTTACGCAGCACATCCAGTCCCATATCCGTCAGATCATTCGCAGTTAAGTGACATGAGCTATAGCCCGTTATAATAATATGTCCCCCCTTTTCTATTCTTTCCAGTGTATTCGTCAGTATGTTGACGGCTTCCTCTTTTTTTGTAACCTGTCTGTTTAAAAGACCTGAAAATATGACCATATCAAAGAGAAGTCCATCAGGTAAAATATCATTAACGTCCAGACAGTCACCAGGATAAATATTGAGCACATTCATTTCTTTGGCGGCTTCGATATTATCGGGATTAACATCGATTCCGTAGCATGTTACATCCGGAGATTGTTTAACAATATCCTGAATCAGGTTTCCGGAGCCGCAACCCATGTCGAGCAACCGGTGAAATTTAAAGTGACTCAGTGCCTCTAAGATGGCCGGGTATATGTAGGCAGCATATACGGTAAACTCTTTTGTTGAATCAAAACGATCCCATTCAACAGATCGAGCAAGGTTTCTCTCTGGTACGATCAGCTCTACATCATTTTCACCCTGAGAAGAAATAAATTTTACAAGTTGTTC
>CAZKGS010000078.1:0-3191 GCA_964552105.1 uncultured Syntrophaceae bacterium | reverse complement strand
GGCCATTCTCCTCTTTCCTTGAGGACATCTCTGTATACTTCAAGGGCCTCATTTACTGCGGGCATACCCGCATATGTAGCTACCTGAAAAAAGATTTCGGCCAGTTTTTGAGGATCACAGCCTACATTAAGTGCTGCATTCACATGAAGTCTTAATTCACCTGTGGCACGAGTTGCCGCCAGCATGGCACATGCAACCATCTGTCTTTCGGGCAGCGTCAGTACCGTTCGAGAATAAAGATTACCCGTAATAAATCTGGAAAAATCGTTGGCAAGATCCCTGTCGAATTCTTTCCACATCAGATAAGGGGGATCCATCTTGATTCCCTTGCCGAAAAGTTTGTTTGCTGTCTCCTGAGTTCTCTTTTTTATTGCTTCATCACTCACAATATACACCCTCCTTATTAATTTTAAGCGTTAATTTTGATGGTCTCGTAAAAAGTCGGAAATGCCCCCTCTACCTTGAGGGGAGAGGGTTGGGGTGAGGGTTAATGCAATGCTATTCCATGCACTTATGTTTCCCTCTCCTTAATCTCCTCCCCTGGCGGGAGGGGAAATCCGATTTTTTACGAAGCCGTCAATTTTTAAACAGCAATTTACAGTTAATTTATCTTCAAGAGATAAACGGAAAGGTGAATTATTTTACAAGGAAAATATCTCTGTCTCTGTCCTGAAAATAAACATGCGTAAATGGACTTTTTTCAGTCGAGGCGAAGATTTCCTCCCCCTTTCTTCGGCACACAGGGCAGCTCTGTCCGGGAACAACAACGGCAAAGATTCTATTCATAAAATTTGCTGTCGAATCGATGGTTAGTAATCCCCCACAGTCATCACATACACGAATGGTTTCTCTCTGGTCCTCACTTATTCCGTCGGTGTCGTAGTAAATATTTTTGTTTCGTGTTATAAACTCGGAATCTCTTTTCAGTTTCGCCTTTTCGGAATCTCTCTTTTTCCATAAGTCATAAATAAGCTCCACTACTTTTTCTATGTGTCTCGTTATTTCGGGAGATTGTTTTAAGGCTTCCGGGTCATAGTCAGGTTCTGTTACGTAGCTGTAATCAATGCCCGCCATCGCCAGGATAATGCCCACATTGATATAGGGAAGGGCAGTCTCCACGGAATATCCCCCTTCGAGGACGGCGATGTCCGGTGATAATCGATCGTTCAGGATTGCGTATCCCTGAGCGGTGAAGCGCATATCGGTAATCGGATCTGTATAGTGATTGTCCTGTCCCGCTGAGTTAACAACCAGGTCTGGCTTGAAATCATCCAGTATGGGAAGGATTAACTTATCAAGAACAAACAGGAAACCTTCTTCTGAAGTTTGGGGGGGCAGGGGTATATTAACGGTAGCACCTAATGCATTGGGTCCGCCAAACTCATTGGGGAATCCGGAGCCGGGATAAAGCGTCCTTCCATCCTGGTGAATGGAGATGTAGAGTGTGTTCGGATCATGCCAGTAAATATCCTGGGTGCCGTCTCCGTGATGACAATCCGTATCAATAATGGCGACCCGTTTAGGACCGTATTTATTTCTTATGTATTCGATCATGATCGCTTCAATGTTTACATTGCAGAACCCCCGGGCTCCATGTACAACTCTCATTGCATGATGACCCGGCGGACGGACAAGGGCAAAGGCATTGTCCACTTCGCCTTCAAGTACCTTTTCGGCGGCTGTAATTGAACCACCGGCAGAGATGAGATGAGATTCGGTAGTAACACTTTCTGCATCGGGGACACAGATATGAATGCGGTTTATATCGTGGGCGGTTGCCATGCCGGGCTTGTATTCAATAATGTTATCAAGATCGAGCAATCCCTCTTCGAAAACCTGATCCTGCGTATAGAGGAGCCTCTCTTCCCTTTCCGGGTGAGTTGGCGATATGGCCCAGTCAAAAGCAGGAAAGAAGATCAAACCGGTTTTCTTTTGTTTTTTCAGCATACGGGTACCTCCTTGCCGAAGCCGGTTATCAGACCTGGTTTTATCTGGGCTTTTAACCTGATGTTTTTACCGGTCGTAGAAAATCCCCTTACCATGTTGAATACCTGATCTTCTATGATTTCCATTTCTATATCTTCCTCCACGGCACCCATTTCAAGCGCCCTTTTACGGAGTTTTTCCTTACAGATGCTGAGACCTTCTTCCCTTGTAAATTCAGAGGATATCTCTTGCTGTATTCCCTCTTCAACGATGGTCAGAGTTTTCTTTTCCGTGTCGGCAAGGAGGGTAATTTCAGTCGTTGTTCTGGCCAGTGCGGCACCAATGGCATTTGCCACTTCCGCATGGTTTGGGATATGTGCGGGACATCCCAGCAACTTGCCAAGGTATGAGGCCATCGGTTTGGCCGGTCCGCCAACGACAAAAAGAGTCTTTGGTATGACCTTTCTTTCCTCAAGGATTTCGTGAATCGTATATACAGGCTTGTTGTTGATTTCTTCTATCATGTCCTTTACGGTGGAAGCAATTTTCCGGCAGGCTGAATCAAAAATGATTTGCGCGGTCTGCTGAACAGAACGGTCGATTTCCCTGGCAATCTTTTCTACAGCGGCCTCAGCCAGTTTCCTGTCTCCTATTTCTGTAAGTCCAAGTACGATCATGGCATCTGTAGGTGTGGGGCAGGGACCACCAAAGGCAGCGGCAGGCCCTGCTCTTTCAGGTCCGATTGAGATTTTGCCGTTTTCGTATTGAACCTTGCTGTCACCTCCGACACCGATAGATCTGGATCGGAGACCCCTTGTAAGTGTCTTGTGTCCTTCTATGGTTACCCCGAAGGGTTCTAAAAGTGGAATGCCGTCGGCGAAGATTGCAATGTCAGTTGTTGTTCCACCTATATCGAGTGCTATGGCATCTTCCTTGAAATTGGACAGGCTTAAGATTCCCATGATGCTCGCGGCTGGTCCGGATAGTATCGTTCCGACAGGATATTTTGCCGACTGGCTGATTTTGGATGTTCCTCCGTCTGCCTTCAGGATATAAATCGGAATGGAAGTCTTGATATTTTCCACAAATTTCAGGACATCTTCGGCAAAAGTTCTGTAAATATTCCATATAGCGGCGTTAAGATACGTAGTTGCTATGCGCCTTGGATAATTGAGATTTCCCGACATTCGGTGGCCGAAGGATATATGCTTAAAATCATTGTCGATCATATCCGCAATTTTTGTTTCCAGCTCCGGATTTCTGGT
>CAZKGS010000077.1:4497-10209 GCA_964552105.1 uncultured Syntrophaceae bacterium | reverse complement strand
ATTTGTGTGATACCATTAAACCTGTCATTATATACCCTGGTCATGGCGATATTATCAGGAACAGGAAAAATGCCCTTCTGGGTGTTGAAACGTTTTGATATAAAAAAGGCTGAAAGCTAAAGGCTTAGAGTCTTTATTCTAATAACTGCGTTTTTACGCAGATGTTGGCATTAATTTAAGTAAACATGACCACAAACGAAGACAATAGTCAGAATATAGACTGGAAGCGGAATAGTTTTTATTCTGACTTCTGGCTACTGACTTCTGAATTCTGGTTGCGGCTTTGCCGCCTTAGGTTCCTTAGGGAGGTTTTTTATGAAAAGAAACTTTATGAAATTTGCCTTTATTCTTGTCATACTCCATTTGTTTTTTGTCGTTCAGGGTTGTGTGGTTGCCACAAAAAAAACTGCAATAAGTCCCCAGATCAAGACCTTGTTTGAAGGAACATATAAGGTAGATCCCTATATGGAAAAGCATAAACCCCGTACCGTGGCAATACTTCCTTTTGTGGATGAATCCAGAAGCAAAAAAGGTACGGATACAGTTCGAAAACACTTCTACAATCACTTCAGTTCCCTTCCTTTCAAAGACATGGAACTCTACCGTGTTGATCACCTGCTGAGGAAGGCAGGCCTTAATGATCCGGAAGGGATAAAGAATACGCCACCCGAAGAGCTGGGAAAGATCCTGAATGTTGACGCTGTAATTTTCGGATCTGTCTCTAATTTTGATAAGATATTTGCCGTTGTTTACTCTCAGGTTTCTGTTGGTGCGGAAATGGAAATGTATGAAACGAAAACGGGTCATTTCCTTTGGAGTGGTAAACATGTGGCAAGAATACAGGAAGGGGGTATTGCTACAACACCAGTAGGTATTATTGCTACTGTTATCGCCACTTCTTTGAATATGAGAGACATCCAGTTATTAAGGGCATGTGACGATCTCTTTCGTGACATGGTGAAGACGATTCCTGCGCCGCCCCTTGCAGAGGTTGCCCGCCCACCGGTAATTACCATTCTTACCCAGGATACACAGGGACTTTCCAAGAAAGCCGGGGATGAAATTAAAGTTGTCATGAAAGGTACTTCAAAGGTGCAGGCCTACTTCGATATCGGTGATTATAAAAAAGGTATAGACATGAAAGAGGTAGAGCCGGGTGGATATCTGGGGATTTACAGGGTTGTGCCGGGCGATAATATTGCAAAGGTTATTATAACAGGTCATCTGACGAATGATACAGGTAATACGGCTCACTGGATTGATGCGGTTGGTACAGTATCTCTTGATACCACACCCCCTGAGAAGCCGAGGCATTTGAAAATAGTAGGGCGGGACACTTATGTTCTCCTCGGTTGGGATAAAAACACCGAATCTGATCTTTCAGGGTATCAAATTTATCGCAGCTTAACGCCGCTCAGTGGTTTTAGTGAAGTTGCGAAGATCGAATTCAATAGATACAGAGATGAAGGTCTTAAAAATTCCCAAAAGTACTTTTACAAAATATCAGCCATAGATATGGCTGGCAACGAGAGTGATAAGACAGATGCTCTTCCGGGGATGCCTGTGGCGCCGGGTCCCACCCCCGTATCGGGAAATATCGATGAAGATACGATCTGGTATGCCGGTGCAAGTCCTTATATTATTGAGGATACGATTGTCATTAAGGATAAAACGCTGTTAACTATTGAACCCGGCACAGTAGTCAAATCAAAGGGCGCAGCGTTGGTAATCAAAGGACGTCTAAACGCCGTGGGTGATGAGAAGCATCTTATTCACTTTGAGGGATCAGAAGGGGTGAATTGGGAGGGTCTTCTCTTTAACGACGTGAGAGAAAAAGAAAACCTCATCAGATTTTGTGCAATTAAGAATGCAAAGACAGGAATTGTCTGCCAGTCATCTTCTCT
The DNA here is from genome assembly GCA_964552105.1 of uncultured Syntrophaceae bacterium. Taxonomy (GTDB): domain Bacteria; phylum Desulfobacterota; class Syntrophia; order Syntrophales; family UBA6807; genus CAZGAK01. Next base: position 8,305 of record CAZKGS010000077.1, on the reverse strand, counting down.
CAGGATTGAGGATTGCGAACTTACGACTAACATAATTGGGGTGAAGATAGTAGGAGCATTTTCCAGGCCGTACATCGTAAGGAATGTTGTGCATGAAAATGATTCAACGGGTATATTGATTGATGGTGGATCACAACCAACTCTTGTACAAAATAAGATAAGGAATAATACCGGGGGTGGAATAAAAATAAGCAATGCTGAACCGGTTATCAAACAAAACACGATCATTCAAAACAGTGGTTCAGGAGTCAAGGTTCATTACAGTCAGGCATCAATTACGGAAAACAATATTTACGATAATAATCCTTTTGATATGGTGGGAGCCATGACGGGTGACGCGGTAAAGGCGCGTGATAACTGGTGGGGCAATACCAATGGTCTTGATATCTTATCCAAAATCAGGGGGAAAATTGACATTCATTCTGTACTGAATGGTCCATACCCGGAAGGAAAATCACTTGATCTTCCCATCCTGGAACCTGGTTTAGGTGGTATGATAAGCTCAGACTCTTATCTCACCCTGTCGAACAGTCCTTACAAGGTAATAAAAGATCTTCTTGTGGATCATGGTTCCATACTTTACATTGAGCCCGGCGTAAAGATTACCTTTGACCAGAATACTTCCATTATAACCAGAGATGGAGCTGTCGTTGCCAGAGGAACAAAAGATAATCCCATTTTGTTCAGTGCGTCAGGATCATCTCCTTCGCCGGGATTTTACACAAATACCGTGCGGTTTACAGGAAAAGAAACCAAAGCAAACAGTTTCTTTGAATATTGTATCGTGAAACATGCAAAGACTGCCTTTGATGTTAAATATGGCGCACCCGAAATTTCCTGCTGTTACATAGCGAGCAACTCCCAGGGTGGCATATACTGCCGTAATGATGCAGCGCCAAAGATTTTTTACAATACCTTTGCCGACAATCGAGGTGAGGGTGCCATACGGTGTGTAGGGATGTCAAAACCTGTCATTCATTACAACAACTTTGTTAAAAATTCTGTTGCTGTACAGGCACTTTCATCGATTCACATTGATGCGCGCCACAACTGGTGGGGAGCCGATCCGCCCGATAAGAACCTCATATTTGGAGATAATATTAATATTGATCCATGGTTAAATGCTCCCGAGGAAAAGGCATTTTCCCGGAAAGAATAACGATGATGGAGAGAAGATCGTTTCTGCATTTGTTTGGTAAGGGATTGTTTCTTTCTTCTTTTATGGGCATGTATCCTGCTGTATTGTGGGGGGAAACCGCATTCGACCATGCAATTGCGGGGCAAAATTTCATCCAGAAAGGTGAGCATGACAAAGCTTTAGAATCATTAAAAAAAGCAGTAGCTTTAGACCCGTCGAGCGATTGGGCGTATGGTCTTTTGGGTCGTTCATACCGGGGCCTTGGCAAGAAAGCAGAGGCCGTGGAAGCGTTCAGATGTGCAGTAAGACTCAATCCTGAAGATGTCTATTCCCGCATGATGATAGAGATCATGACGCAAAAACCGATACCCGGGCTTAAGAAGAAAAAACAGCCTCTTTCTCCTCTTGAAATTGCAGCGCATGAAGAAGAGGCGCAGATGCTGAAATCTCTCCAATTTGAAGATGGGCTGACATATCAGGTAAACCGTGTCGTCATCGATGCAGGTCATGGGGGGTTTGATTCCGGGGCCGTAGGCTATGCGGGGTTAAAGGAAAAAGATGTTACCCTTGATCTGGCAACAAGGCTTCATCAAAGGTTTATTTATCACGGAAAGATAAAACCATTTTTGACCAGAACAGGCGACTATTACGTTTCTCTTAGTGACCGAACTGCCATAGCCAATCAATATCAGGCTGATCTTTTCATCAGTATTCATGTCAATGCAAGCAAAAAACGCAGTCCAAGTGGATCCGAAACATATTACTGTTCGTTAACTGCATCGAATAAGGAAGCTGCCAGGGTGGTTTCCTACGAAAACGCTGTTTTAAAATACGATGAGCCCTTAAAGAAACGAAAAGATTATATTGATGTTGAGGAAATATTATTTCGATTTGAGCAGAAACTTAACTGGAAAGAAAGCGGTAAATTCGCGTCAAAATTTCAAAAACGATTCGAGCAAAAACTGCCCCTGGTGAGCCGCGGTGTCAATTCTGCTAATTTCTTTGTCCTGCGTAGGGCTAAAATGCCATCCATACTGCTGGAGATGGGATTTATATCCAACCCGGGAGATGAGGCCAGGTTGAACCAGACAGCCTTTCGTGAAAGGGTTGCAGATTCAATTTTCCGGGGGTTATTATGAACAGGCAACTGAAGACTGTAAGGATCATTTTACTCGTTGCTTTCTTTGCCATTTTCTTTTTTAGACATAATATTGCCCATTGTACTGATATAAATGATATTATCTTCCAGGGAGCTGATAATCATTATAAGGGCAGGCTGGATGAAGCTGTTTCAAAATTTAAGATGGCAGTTCAACTTGATCCCAATAACGAATACGCCCACAACCAGCTGGGAATAATCTACGCGAAGAAGGGGCGTTTTGATGAAGCCTTTCAGGAATTTTCCAGAGTTGTTCAAATTGATCGCCAAAACACATATGCCCTTTTGTGGCTTGGCATACTTTATCTTCGCCAGGATGATCTTGACAGGGCCTTTAAAAAGTTTCAGGAAATTATAAAAATTGATCCGGACAATGCCGATGCCTATTATTTTATCGGCTCTATTTATAATTTCAGACATAATCCATTGAAGGCCATAGAATATCTAAAAAAGGCCCGGGATGCCGATTCATGTGAGCCAGATACGCATTATCGCCTCGGCAGGGCTTTCCATAATGTGGGCATGGTCAATAATGCCTTCCTGGAATATTACAGGGCATTGCAACTGAAGCCGGCCTATACGAAAGCCATCAACGAAATTGGCTGGATTTACTATAATCAGGGAATTTATGAGTCGGCCATCCATGAATGGATGAAGATACTGAAGATTAATCCTAAAGATAGGGATGCTGTCTCAAATTTGGCAAAAGCATATAATGATTTGGCATTTACTGCTTTCTCAAAAGGTGAAAGACGGGAAGCCATCTCTTTCTGGAAGAAAACTTTATTCGTTATGCCGAAGAATAAAGAAGCCACATATTATCTTAAAAAATATGGCAAATAAGGCACTTAAATGATAAACAACAATCACTGTTAAATACATTCTTGCAACGAAGCTTACAGTTTGCTATCCTATCGATCAAGATATTTGGGGAAAAGCTATCCAGTTGGTGAGCAATAGTATTTAAAGAATAAGGAGGATGTTATGAAGAGAAGATTTTTTGTTTTGATGACAATTATCATCAGTATATTTTTCCTGGCCGGAGTAACATGCGTTTCTGCTCAGCAAAGTCCTGCAGCAGGGCAGGGACAGTTTGTCGAGAATGTAGGTTCCTCGGGAGCTATAAACTGGTCTACAGGTATTATTGAAGCTGTTGGTATCGGGGCTCCCCCGGAAAGATTTTACGGGAAACCTCAGGCCCGCCCGATGGCGATGAGAGCGGCACAAGTCGACGCATATAGAAAACTGCTAGAAGTGGCGAATGGTGTTCGGGTCGATGCTACAACCACAGTGAGAGATTATGCAGTAGAAAGTGATGTTATAAGAACCCAGGTTGAAGGGCTGGTACGGGGGGCTCGCATAGTAAAGACGGAATATCTTTCTGACGGAACGGTTGAGGTTACCGTAAATATGCCCATGAGTGGTGCCAACAGTGGACTTGCTCAAGCGATTTACCCCCGAATTTCGGGGTTTGGCGGATTTCCCGCAGCACCTCCTGCCATGTATCCTGC
>CAZKGS010000077.1:0-4397 GCA_964552105.1 uncultured Syntrophaceae bacterium | reverse complement strand
CCTGCCGGGTATCCGACAACACCAGTCGTTCCCGAAACACCGGCTGTTCCTGCTACACCAGGAGTTCAAGAACCTGCAGCAATTGTACCATCAGCTGTTTATACCGGACTGGTAGTGGATGCTCGAGGCATACAGGCTCGCCCTGCCATGTCTCCCAAGATCATTGATGAAAACGGTGAAGAGGTATACGGTTCTATGCATGTAGACCGTGAATATGCAGTTCAGCAGGGTATGACAGGTTATGCCAGGGATCTGACGGCCGCGCAGAGTAATTCCAGGGTAACAAATAATCCCCTTACCGTTAAAGGACTGAAATCTGACGGACCGGGTAAATCGAATATTGTCATCAGCAATGCCGATGCCTCTCATTTAAGGGCCGCCTCTGAAAATCTGACCTTTATGAAAAAATGCCGTGTCATGGTTGTTCTGGACTAACTATCCACGGGTTACACAGATTACACGGATTGAATTTGAAGATTTGCAGAGAATGATTCAAAAAATACCTTGAATCCTTGAGGCCTTTGCAGAATGTTCAATATGCAAATGTCTCTCCTTTTGACCGCAGTTGCCCGGAGGTGACTGCGGTTTTCCGTATTTAACCCGGATTTTGCATTTGTCAAAGGTCTCAACAAAGGGAGGATTTACTTTGAGGCGACGAATCGTTATCATGCCTGAGGAGTTATCCTGTAAAATAGCGGCGGGTGAGGTAGTGGAAAGACCTGCCTCTATCGTCAAAGAACTCGTTGAAAATTCCCTTGATGCAGCGGCAACGGACATCCTTGTTGAACTTGAAAATGGGGGGAAAAAATCTATCAGAATAACTGATAATGGAGAAGGTATGGATCGGAATGATGCTGCCCTGGCTTTCGAAAGGTATGCTACGAGCAAGATACACGAATTCGAAGATATTTATGACATACGATCTTTTGGTTTCAGGGGTGAGGCTCTCCCCAGTATTGCTTCCATTTCTAAACTTGAAATGCTGACAAAAAGAAAGGAGTCCATATCAGGAACGCGGATATCTCTTGAGGGTGGTAAATTCAAGGAAATTATTGACGCAGGCTGTCCTGTTGGAACTTCGATGTTTGTAAATGATATATTTTACTCGACACCGGCTCGACGAAAGTTTCTCAAGAAAGATTCCACCGAGCAGGCTCACTGTATTGATGCTGTCACAAGATTGGCCCTTGCACATCCTGAAGTCAAGATAAGAGTTCTCACAAATAAAAGAGAGGTACTGAATCTACCGAAGACAGAGGATCTATATGAGCGGATTTCGTTCGTTCTTGGTGATGATTTCAAAAAAAACACACTGCCGGTTGAAGCAACAGATGAAAATATTCGACTTGCAGGCTTTATTTCGAGGCCGTCTTTTACAAGGTCAAATACAAAAGGAATATTTTGTTATGTCAATGGGAGATTCGTAAGAGACAGTCTCTTGAATAATGCCGTTTTGACACCTTACAGGAGGCTTATTGAAACTAAAAGATTTCCTTCAGCCGTAATCTTCATAGATTTGCCGTCGTCTGATCTAGATGTTAATGTTCACCCCGCCAAAATGGAGGTACGTTTCAAAAATCCATGGAACATACATAAGGTAATTGTAAACGGCCTTACCTCTTCTCTGGCTGATGTTGTACATTTGTCCGAAGTATCTGCTTTTTACCCATCAGGTAATACAAAGGCAGGCTTCGAAGATTACGGGAAAAGGGTACAAGAGTCCCTTAAGAGATATACAATTTTGTCAGGTGAAGGAAAGCCTTACTTCAAAGACAGAACATACGATACGTTACGCTTTCAAAGTCTCTTTGAGGAAAGCACTTTGAGTAAGCATACGGTCATATTCTCATCCCTCCGTTATTTATGCCAGATTGCCGGTACGTACCTTATCTTTTCAGCCCCCGATGGCATAGTCCTCATGGATCAGCACGCTGCTCATGAGAGAGTTCTCTTCGAAAAACTGAAGAATGTGTCTTATGAAAAGAAATTTGAGAAGCAAGTGTTGCTGATCCCGGAGATCATAAATCTTGCCCCGTCTGATTTTACTCTCTTGAGCGATCATTTTAAGTTTTTGAATGATATTTGTTTTGAGGTAGAAGACTATGGTGGAAATTCTATTTTAATAAAGTCTGTTCCCGCTATCTTATCCAATATTGATCTTAAGACAATAATTTCCGATATTATTGAAGAAGCAGTAAAAACAGGCGAATCTACAAGTATGCAGGAGGTGGAGGATAAAATATTGACCCTCCTGGCATGCAAATGTGCTGTTAAGGCAAATCATAAACTGACTGAACCCGAGGTTGAAAGTCTGTGCAATGACCTTGATTCAATTAAATTTGCGTCAACATGTCCCCATGGCAGGCCTACTTATGTAAAAATAGGCATACAAGAGATGGAGAAGATGTTTAAACGGAGATGATCTCGTAGCTTGTTACTGGATACTGGATGATCAATTGATAATAATTGACATTGGGATTTTGTCATTTGGCATTGAAAGGGCGAATCGTTTTTGAAAAAACTGAACTATCGATTAACGGAATTTTTACTTAAATATGGTGATTGAAAATAACAAGCCCCGCCTCATTATTATCGTTGGCCCTACCGGTGTCGGTAAAACCGAAATGGCGATCAAGCTTGCCACTGTTTACGGAGGAGAGATTATCAGTGCCGATTCAATGCAGGTATACAGATATATGGATATTGGAACGGCAAAGCCTACATCTGAAGAGAGGCTTTCTGTAAGACATCATCTCATCGATCTGGTTAATCCTGATGATGAATTTAATGCAGCCATATTTATTAAGGAAGCGGGCAAAATAATCGAAAAACTGAACAGGGAGGGTAAAAATATATTTGTTGTTGGTGGTACAGGTCTTTACATAAAAGCCCTTCTGGGAGGACTCTTTGATGGACTCGGTGCCGACAGGTATTTACGCGATTCCTATAAAGATGATCTGAAAAAGTATGGTGTTAAGTATCTCTTTGAAAGATTAAAAAACCTGGATAAGGCGGCAGCCGGGAAAATTCATCCCAATGATGCCGTCAGAATAATAAGAGCTCTCGAAATTATTGAATGTACCGGGGAATCGATCGTAAAGAAACAGGAAGAGCATCGATTTGGACACAGGTCTTATAATTACATAAAGATTGGCCTTCTTCTCGACAGGGACCGGCTTTACGATAAGATTAAGATGAGAACGGATAAAATGATAAAAGACGGGCTTATCGAAGAAGTGGAAGATCTTCTGAGAAGGGGTTTTGATGAATTCCTGAAGCCCATGCGGTCCATGTGTTATAAACATGTCGTTGATTATATAAAGGACAAGCATAATGTTAAGGAAGCTGTAAGATTGATCGATCGTGACACGAGGCATTACGCAAAGAGACAGATGACATGGTTTAATAAAGAAAATGATATCAGGTGGTATCATCCCCAGAGCATAGATCCTGTAAAAGATGAGATTGAGAATTTTCTGGATGTCTGATATCCTGACATTCACAGTTGCAGAGTCGGTGAAATTGCTTGACTTCAGCAGTTTATAAATATATTCATTTTAACCAGTAACATATAGTGCTAAATCCATCGCAAATGGATTTCATAACATGTTAATTTTAAAATAAGATTCGAGGGGAGTTTGAGAGGTATCCCCTCAAAGTGAGACCTTTTGCAAAGGTCTCGTGATATGTTGCAAAAAGCGTTGCAGCTTTTATAAGAAAAGGAGGATGCGATGAAGTATCGTAAGTGTTTAGTTGTATTGATAATGGTAATTGTGGGCACCTTTATCTTTTCATGTGCGCCTAAAGAAAGAAAACCCTTGAGTCGTCTGGATACTCCTGAACATCATACCTTCACTGGTATAAAATTGATGGATCAGGGAAAATATGATGATGCGGAAAGAGAATTTCAACTTGCCCTTCAACTGGACCCCAAATTTTCCAGGGCTTACGCGGGAAGCGGTCTGGTTAAGGCTTACCAGGGTGATTTTAAAAATGCATTCAAACTGATGAAAAAGGCAAAGAAGTATGCCAAAACAGATAAAGAAGAGGTTTTTTACCATATAGGCCAATTAAGACTTTATACTATGAGCAAAGCGGATGATGATTGGCTGGAAGAGGGGGAGGATGAATTTGAGGATGCCATTAAGCTCGATCCGAAATCATCGGCAGCCTATTATTTTATGGGTGTAGCATATAAAGTGGGACTGGAATTCGGCAAAGCGGCTGACATGTTTGCCAAGGTGCTTGATCTGAAGGATGAATACGTAGGCGTTGCTGATAAGGAATGGAAATTAGTTCAGAAGATTCAAAGAGCCATGCCGGGGACCGTCACGGGCAAGAAGATCGCCCTTGTCGAGAGTATAACCAGGGCAGACATTGCCGCGCTCTTCATGGAA
>CAZKGS010000076.1:0-10362 GCA_964552105.1 uncultured Syntrophaceae bacterium | reverse complement strand
AGAGGTCCTTTTCGGACATCACTTTGCCTCCATCGCCGGCGCCGCTCCGATTATCGGTCCCGCGCTGGCCATATGCTGGGGCTGGCTCCCTGGTCTGCTCTGGGTATGGTTCGGCAATATCTTCATCGGCGCCGTTCACGATTACCTTGCCCTGATGGCATCTATTCGCTATGATGGTAAATCTATCCAGTTTGTTGCCAGCGATTTGATGGGAAAGAGAACGGGTACGGCATTCTACTGGATCGTTTTCTTTCTTCTTATCCTGGTAGTCGCTGCTTTCGGGGCCGTTGTCGGTGGCATGTTTGTTAAAATTCCGGCCATTGCCTCGGCTTTCATATGGATGATTGTTGCGGCCCTTATCCTGGGTGTTCTGATTTACCGGATGAAGATGAATTTTACCGGTGCTACCTTAATCGGTGTTGCTATGCTGATTGCCGCTATCTGGCTGGGAGTTGAATTCCCCATAAAGGCAAGTTTCAACACATGGATGTTGTTTTTCTTCTTCTACATCATTATCGCCGCGGCTATTCCCGTTAATGTTTTATTACAGCCGAGAGATTATCTGAACTCCTTCCTCTTGTATGCAGGATTACTTTTAGGTTTTCTCGCCGCCATATTCGCATTCAGAGGATTTGAGATTCCGGCATTTTCATCTTTCTCGCCGATCCTCCTCGGCGGCAAAGCGACACCCTTCTGGCCGGCCATTCCGCTGATCATCGCCTGCGGTTCACTTTCCGGATTTCACTCTCTCGTTGGATCGGGTACAACGTCCAAACAGATTGAAAAGGAAAGCGACGCATTGTTCATAGGTTACGGAGCCATGTTTACGGAAGGATTCCTGTCCACCATCGTCATCGTGTCCATCGCCGGTTTTGGTTACACGGCCCTTCAGAATGCCGGTGTTACAACGGAAACGCTGAATCATGGCAACTGGGGAGCCATGTTTACAAAGGCCTCCGCATCTGTAAAAATGGTCAAGGCAAACTTATTTATACAGTCCTACGCAGATATGGTTTCCTCAACGTGGCTTGGTTTTATTCCCACCAAGTTCGTTAAAGTTATTGCCGGAATGTGGGTCGCCGCGTTTGCCATGACAACCCTGGATACGACGAACCGGCTGGCACGTTACTGCGTAGCGGAAATGGCTGCTCCTCTTAAAGAAAGCGCCACCGGAGCATACAACCTCCTGACAAACCGCTGGGTTGCTTCTGTAATTCCGGCAGCACTCGGAATCTATCTGGCCTGGAGCAAAAACTTTCTCATCGTTTGGGCTTCCTTCGGAGCGGCAAACCAGTTGATCGCGGCAATCGCCCTCATGACCGGCGCAACCTTTGTTGCCAAGAAACTTAAATCGCCATTTGCCGGTGTTGCCGTAGTCCCGGCCTGGCTGCTCTGGATCACCGTAACATCTGCCATCGTCTGGTTCATGACAGTTGTAATGCCGGGTTCTATCGCCGCGAAACCTGTTCCTGGGTGGACGGTTATGATTATCCTGGCCATAATGCTGGTTATGAATATTATTTTCATTGTCGACTTTGCCAGGGCATACAAGAAAGAGTAGCATTCGCATAACCCGGCGCACGGCACAACGGCCGTGTGCCGGGTTTACCATTAAAGCCTTTAAAGGGGTTATCAAGTCTTCATTCTTGACAAACCTTTACGGAAGCCTAAATGAATTTTTCAGTCTTCAGTTTTTTCCGTCGTTTCCTTTCTCGATTTCATGAATCACATCGTGAAGATGCTGTTGCTCTCACAATTGTGGAAGCAGAGGAACTCGAAAATATTTTTGCGCTCCTGCTTCTGGGTTCCTTTGTCGGTCTCCCCTCACCGCCTACATTTCTGGCTGTCGAGCTTTTGCCATTCATGGAAAGGGAGCTTAAGATATTAAACCGGAGGGCCGCGGACGCTGGTGACATGTTAGCAGAAATGTGCGGAACAATAGGTGTCGATTAAATGAAGATTCTCTTCTTTACAGGAAAAGGGGGCGTAGGGAAATCCACCATGGCAGCAGCCGCCGCGTGGCAGCTCTCACGAAAAAGCCGTGTGCTGATTGTCTCACTGGACCCGGCCCACAACCTGGGTGACATATTTGGTGTCGCTCTTCAAGACAATAAAAGTCGTTATGCGGACACTCTTTTTCTTAAAGAAATCGATCTTCAAAAACTATCAAGGGAATATCTTCAAAGGGAAATAAATGTTCTTTCCGGTACCTACAAATACCTTCAGACATTAAATCTCGACAATTACTTTTCTGTGCTCAGGTATTCACCCGGCATAGAGGAGTATGCCCTCTTAACCAGCATTGAAAGAACTGTCAACAATGAGACAGATTTTGATTATATAATCTTCGATACACCCCCAACAGGGCTTACTCTCAGGTTTCTTGCCTTGCCGAGGGTTACAATAACCTGGATTGATAGACTGATTCAAATCAGGCAAAAGATCCTGGAAAAACGCTATACGATCCACAGAATAAGGGGGTCTTTATCAAATGAAGAAACTGTGTTAAATTATAGCGAGGAAGATGATGATATCCTAAAAAGGCTCTGGAAACTGAATAATAACTATCAGGCTTTGAACAGAATCCTGCAAGGAGAAACTTGTTCTATCATTTTAGTTTTTAACCCTGATATCCTCTCCCTCAAGGAATCCCAGAGGTTGATCGAAGGCCTCAATGATCTGAATCTTCCCCTGCGTTTACTGATCAATAATAAGGTCACCGAAGAAAATATGGAAATGACCGCTTATATTGAGAAAAACATGAGCAAAACGGCAAAAGACATTCCTGTTGACCGTGTCTTGCTCTCGAAGACACTCCTTGGCGGTAAAGATGGAAAGCTGTACGATATTCCAGAAGATATTACATCAAACCTATTGTAAAAAGAGGTAAAATGTTTGAACATGAAGAAATTTTAACTCAACCTGTTTTCTTCCTTTTTATTGCCTTCAGCTTTCTTCTGAGCTTCGGTTATTTATGGGGGAGAAGACAGAATAAAAAGTTGTTTATTTCCGCTTTTAATGATCTTGTCGATGTCGTCAAACCCGACGACCAGACCTTTACCAATATAGGAGGCGTTGTCGGTTATCATACAAATCTTTTCATCAAGAAGAAGGGTCCTGTGTCCCGTGTTGACGCTACAATTACCCTTCTTCCAAGGCATTCGTGGCTTTATTTCCCCATATCAAAGATTATAAGCAAGTATGACAGGCTATTCATAACGATGTACCTGAAACAAAACCCGTCAGGAGAAGGTCACTTAATTGAAAAGAAGTATGCCGGTTTTCGGGGGCCGAAAATAACAAATGAGCAACGATTAAACAAAGAAACGATAAAATGGGGAAATCATGATTTTTACCTCTATTATGAAAACTTAAAAGTACGTGATCATTTTGTAAAATTTACGGAGCTGAATCCGGAACCAGCTATCATCAAACATATAGCAATCGTTCCAGACCAAAAAAAGGGCTTCGTTTTTATGATTCCCCAAAGAACAAAAGTGGCACAATACTTTGCCCCGATTTATCAATGGTTGCCTTCCGTTATCAAGCAACAGGGGATCGAGAAAAAATAAAGAATCGATCCTGTTAAGCACACCAGAGAAAAAATGCTTTAATATGAATGCATTTGTAACACTACCCGTTCTCTTCCTTTTTTTTGCATTTGCCGGTATGCTTGTAATCGGTTTTTCACGGGGAAAGAAAGAAAATAAAGAGGTGTTTCTCTCAGCATTTAACGACCTCCTGGACGTGATCAAGCCGGATGATCAGACATTCACCAATATCGGGGGAATCGTTGGATACCATGCCAATCTTTCTTTCAGAGAAAAAGGCCCTGTCTCCGAGATTGACGCCACCATTACCCTCCTTCCGAGACATGCATGGCTTTATATGCCCATATCGAAACTCATCATGAAATATGATAGATTATTTATCACGCTGTACATGAGACACGACCCCCCCGGGGAAGGTCATCTGATTGAGTCAAAATATTCCGGTTTACGAGGATCAGAAATAACGAATGCCCACCGGTTGTACAAAGAGGAAGTCAAATGGGGAGCGTATGATTTTTATTTGTATTATGAGATGACAAAGATGTATGATTGCCTTATGGAATTTATCTATAATAACCCCGAACCTGGCGTAATCAGGCATATCGCGATCACGCCCAAACAGAGAAAGGGGTTCATATTTATGATTCCCCAAAAAGGGCAGGTTGCAAAATATCTTGCTCCAACGTACCAGCTGATAATATCGATATTCGAGAGTTGAAATAAGAAATAGATAAAAAATATAAGGAGAAAACAAATGATGAAAATTGCAATTATAGGAATGGGAGGCGTCGGCGGATACTACGGAGGGAAGCTTGCCCTGAAATATGCCGTTTCAGATGATCATCAGATCTTCTTTATAGCAAGAGGCGAACATTTAGGTAAGATCAGAAAAGATGGCCTCAAACTGATCACAACAGAAGGTGATTTCACTGCCACGCCATCTCTGGCAACAGACAATCCGAAAGAACTGGGCCCCCTGGATCTGATTATCTTTGGTGTGAAAGGATACGATCTTGAAAACGCTGCCCGGATGATTACGGGTAATCTCCACGACAATACCGTCATCATACCGCTCTTAAATGGTGTTGACAATGCGGAAAGACTCAAGACCGTTCTGAATACAGGAATCATCATGAACGGTTGCGTATACATAAGCACACGGATTGTCAGTCCCGGCGTCGTTGAACATGTGGGGGGTCCCTGCGCTCTATTCTTTGGTCCGGAGGAAGGTCCTATTGATCGATATTCTGGAGTAGAGACCGTCATGAAAGATGCAGGCATCAAGGCAACTCTTTCTGATCATATTACAACCGATGTGTGGTCAAAGTATATATTCGTTGGCCCTTTGGGAGGCATCACATCCATGGTAAATCAACCCTTAGGTGTCATAATGGAGAATGAAGAACACAGAACCATGCTGGAAGGACTGATGAAGGAAGTTGAAGCCATAGCTCAAGCAAGAGACATACCGCTTCCGAAAAACATTGTCCAACAATCATTAAATGTTGCATCGAGCTTTCCCTACGAAACTAGAACGTCCATTCAGCTTGATTTTGAAAAAGGAAAACAAACGGAGATGGAAACATTTACGGGATATGTTGTCAGAAGTGGCAGAAAACTGGGGATCAAAACGCCTCTTCACGATGTCGTCTATGCCGCATTAAAAAACAAATAGGAGGTATGGTGCCATGAATAAGCCGAAGGTGTTCGTAACCCGAATCATACCGGAAGCAGGCTTAAAGATTGTTCTCGATGCCAGCAATGCCGAGGTGTGGCCCGAGGAACTGCCTCCCCCTCGTAATATCCTGTTGGAAAAAGTCCGTGGTGTTGTGGGACTTTTACCACTCCTTACGGACAGAATTGACGGAGAAGTCATGGACGCGGCGGGAAACCAGCTTACAATCATAAGTAATTATGCCGTCGGTTATGACAACATCGATATTCAGGCAGCCACCGATCGTGGTATTCTCGTGGGAAACACACCCGGTGCCCTGACTGAAACAACCGCTGATCTTGCCTTTGCCTTACTCATGGCCGCCGCCAGACGTCTTGGTGAGGGAATTGATTACATCCGGGCTGATAAATGGAAAACGTTCAAGCCGATGGAACTCCTCGGGAGAGATATTCATCACGCAACTCTGGGTATTATCGGGATGGGAAGAATCGGAGCCGAGGTGGCGCGGAGGGCAAGCGGATTTGATATGGAGGTCATCTATTATAATCACCATGGGCGAGCTGAAAGAGGAGAAACGGTCGGTGCGAGGATGTGCAGCACGCTCGACGAATTGTTCGAACAGGCAGATTTTATAAGCCTCCATGTTCCCCTTACGCCTGAGACACATCACTTCATTGATGCCGATGCTCTTAGTAAAATGAAAAATACGGCGATTCTGATTAATACCTCTCGCGGTCCCGTTGTAGATAGTGATGCCCTTTATAATGCGTTGAGTGCAGAAAAGATTGCATATGCCGCTCTCGATGTCACCGATCCGGAACCACTACCGTCCGATCACAAACTGATGATGCTTCCAAACTGTCTGATCGTTCCGCACATTGGAAGTGCAACTATCGCTACGCGAAGCAGGATGGCCGTCATGGCCGCGGAGAATCTCTTGGCAGGCATACGAGGACAGGTGCCGGATCACCTGGTTAACCCGGACGTCCTTGCTCGCCGTCGCCAAGGGTAATAGTCGTCACACAATGTACTACCTGTAACAGCTTTATAAATATTTCAGAAAAAGGAAGGAGTCCTCTATGGATACAGCATACAAAGACCTGTCGCTTCCTCAACGTGTTTTGCTGGGCCCCGGTCCCAGCAATGTGCCGGAAAGAGTCATGAAAGCCATGGCAAGCCCTGTCGTGGGGCACCTTGATCCAACATTTCTTGTCGTCATGGAGGAAGTTCAGGAAATGCTCCGCAGCGTTTTCATGACTGCCAACCATTTTACTATACCTGTATCAGGAACGGGAAGCGCCGGCATGGAAGCTGCTCTCGTAAATACTATCGAAGAAGGCGATAATGCACTTGTATGTGTCAACGGAGTATTTGGAGAACGCATGTGTGACATTGTTGAACGATGCGGAGGAATACTTCGCAGGGTTGATGCAAAATGGGGAACATCCATTGATCCGGAACAGGTACTCACGGCACTTGAAGAATTTCCCGCTGATATTGTAACAATTGTCCATGCCGAAACATCTACCGGTGTTTTGCAACCCCTTGAGGAAATATCAAAGATTACTCATGAAAAAGACGCCCTTCTCGTCGTGGATGCTGTCACGTCTCTTGGCGGTGCACCACTTAAAATAGATGAGTGGGAAATCGATGTATGTTATTCGGGCACACAGAAATGCCTCAGCTGTCCGCCGGGGCTTGCACCTGTTACCTTCAGCCCAAGGGCTGTTGAAAAACTCGAGAAACGATCTCAAAAGGTTCAATCCTGGTATCTGGATATGACCATGATAAGAAAATACTGGGGATCGGACAGGGTCTATCACCACACAGCACCGATCAGCATGATTTATGCGTTGAGAGAATCTTTACGGATTGTTTTGGAAGAAGGCCTTGTCAAAAGGTGGGAAAGGCATCAAAAACTCCACAGAAATTTAGTTGCAGGTCTTGAAAATCTGGGGTTGAAAATGCTCGTGGACGAAAAGTTCAGAACCCCGATGCTAAACTCCGTGATTATACCTTCAGGTGCAGATGACGCCCTCATCCGGAAACGACTGCTTGACGAGTATAATACGGAAATCGGCAGTGGTCTTGGACCTCTCAAGGGAAAGATATGGCGAATTGGCCTCATGGGACATTCGTGCACACAGGAAAATGTGGATTACATCTTATCCGCCTTGAAGTCCCTGCTCTCATAATAAATTGCAAGAAGTCAGCTACTGATAGCTGAACTCTTAACTTATATGTGCATGTGAGGTTAAAGGAACATTTTTATATCCTTTCCTCACGAATTATTTATTGGAAGGGAGGTAGTCAATATGAATTTACTATCCGGTGACGAACTAAAGACACTCATGGAAAGACAGGAAGGATTATGTATGTCGATTTTTATGCCGACGCATAGAAAGGGAACAGAAACGCAGCAGAATCAAATCAGATACAAAAATCTGCTTCGTAAAGCTGAAGAACAGCTCATCCAGAGTGAATTGCGTCCCCAGGAGGTAAAAGAATTTCTAAAACCGGCTCATGAACTTTTAGGAGACGCGCCCTTCTGGCAGAACCAGAGCGACGGGATCGCTGTATTTCTCTCTCCCTTATCATTTAATTTTTACATGCTTCCAATCAATTTTGAGGAATTGGTTGTTGTAACAAACCGTTTTCACGTTAAACCTCTTATTCCGGCAATCAGCGGAAACATAGAATTTTACATTCTCGCTGTAACACAGAAGAATGTTAGACTTATTGAGTGCTCCCGATACAGCGCCGGGGAAATTGATCTTGAAAAAGTTCCCGGGGATCTTGCTGAATTATTCAGGTTTGACGTTGTTGAAAAAGAATTTCAGTTTCATACACGAATGCACTCGGCCGCTTTTCAGGGACACGGGGGCGGCACTGATGACCCAAAAGACAGTATGTTACGATATTTCCAGCAGGTTGACAAAGGTCTCAAAAAGCTCATAGAGAACAAACAAAGACCCCTTGTCTTTGCCGGCGTTGACTACCTCTACCCTATTTATAAAGAAGCCAACACTTATCCTAATCTAATGGATAAAGCAATTTCAGGAAACTCGGAAGAGTTGAGCGCCGAAAATCTGCGTAACCAGGGCTGGGGCGTTGTAGAATCCTCATTTGAAAAGGAAAAGGCAACTGCAATTGAACAATACAGACAATTTTTTGGTACCGGGCACGCTTCCACTGATATCAAAGAAATTGTCCAGGCTTCATATCATGGACGGGTCGGAATTCTGTTTGTTCCTGTGGGATTGCAGCAATGGGGAACGTATAATCCTGATACAAGCGAAGTTATTTTGCAAGATAAGGCAATATTGGGTAATGAAGATCTACTCGACTTCGCCGCAATCCAGGTCCTGTCAAACGGAGGAACCGTATATGCTGTAAATCCGAAGGAAGTGCCGGATGACGCATCCATAGCTGCAGTTTTCCGGTATTGATTCAACCTTGTGAACACCACTTATGAAGGGAGGATGTTGTGAATTTCCCCCCTTCTTTTTCTTTCTGAAAGCTTTGCATAATTGACGTTCCGGTCACTGCGAGGAACCCTGTCATACAACAGGATAAACTCCGCGGCAAAGAAATCTCTTTTGCTGTCAGTAAGTTACAGATTGCCACATCGGCCGAGGGCTGATTCGCAATGACAATATGAGACCTTTGCAAACTGCAGGAAAAATCGAAAACACTTGCAATATTTATCCATAAAGGACATTATTCCCCTATAAATTGACAACAGGTTGTTCAAAAATAAAGAATCGGAGAAAGTCTCGTGTTTAAGATACTGGCAAGATATTTTTGTATCCTTTGTTTTTTTCTTACTTTCGTATCACCCCTCTGGGCTGCACAAGAAGGGCAGCCTGTAAATGTTGTTGTATCGAAAGTTATCAAAGGTATAATCGCACCTGAACAAGAATTTATCGGAACAATTTACTATCCCGAGGTTTCAGATGTTTCTGCCGAGGTAAGCGGGTCCGTAGCCAGAATATCTTTCGATGAAGGTCAAAAGATAAAGCGGGATGAGGTTCTGGTAAAACTCGATTCCTACCTTCTTGAAAAGACGTACCAGGCAAAATCGGCACTTTACGAACAGTCGATCTCAGATCTTGAAAGGGCAAAGAAGGATCTAAAAAGAACGGTAATCCTTTACCGGAAAAAAATCATTGCAGAAAAGGAATATGATAATCAAAAATTTCAGGTAAGGGGTCTCGAAAAAAAGTCTGCCTCTCTCAAAGCGGAAGTCGAACGTCTTGAAATCGAGCTTGAAAAAACAGAAGTCAAATCACCGTTTAACGGTGTGGTTATTAAAAAACATGTCGCACGAGGAGAATGGCTTTCACCGGGTAAGCCGGTAGCAACAATAGCACGGAATGATTCTGTGGATATCATCGTCGAGGTTCCAGAAAAAGTCATTAAGTTTCTAAAACCCGGGACGAACGTAAAGGTTTTGTCGGGAGGCAAAGAATTGACGGGAAAACTTCATACAATCATCCCGCAAGGCGATGTTTCGACAAGAACTTTTCCGGTCAAAATAAGAGTCAATCAAACTGCATCGCTTCTGGAAGGAATGGAGGCACGGGTAATATTACCGAGAGGTGAAAGAATTACAACGTTTCTGGTGCCCAGGGACGCGATATTAAACAGGTCTGGTAAAACCAATGTTGTTGCTGTTATTGACTCGAAGGCGAAGATAATACCGACAAAAGTCATTGGATATATGGAAACAAAAGCCGGCATCAACTCGCAGAACATCTCCGAAGGCATGAAGGTGGTCGTCAAGGGGAACGAGCGGCTCAGAGACGGACAACCTGTTAATATTCTGAAAGAAATCGAGTAATTTATGGACCTTATTAAATTTTCGATCAATGAACCTGTCAAAGTTATCGTCGGCGTTATCATAATCCTCCTTTTCGGATCAATTGGCCTTCACAGAATGCCCTACCAGTTGAGTCCCAATCTCACAGTGCCCCAGATTACTGCTACAACTATCTGGACCGGCGCCACTCCCTATGAAATCGAACGAGAAATTATCGAAGAGCAGGAGAAGGTATTCAAAGGAATCCCTAATCTTGTAGAAATGGAAAGTACGTCTTCAACCGGCAGGGGTTCCGTTACGTTGAAATTCAAGCT
>CAZKGS010000075.1:0-10398 GCA_964552105.1 uncultured Syntrophaceae bacterium | reverse complement strand
CTTGACCACATTTTCAGACAGATAGACTTTCTCTGTTATCTTATTCAATGTTCAAGCTCCTTACTTTTTAAACAATATTGATGATTTCGTAAAAAGCTACACTATGCCGTTTAGCGGCATAGCAGAGCTTTTTACGAACTTGTCAATATTATATACCACAAAAAACAGGGAGTACAAAGACTCCCTGAGTGTTCTAATTGGTAATTTACGATGACGTATTTTTGGCTTCACCCCCACCTTGCCCTCCCCCTTCAACGAGGAGGTTTGAGTGGGTTAGTATTCCGGCGTCAGTTTATCCAGTTCGGCCAGGGAAAACACAGGACCATCTTTACACACATACTTTTCACCCACATTGCAGCGCCCGCATTTTCCTATACCGCATTTCATCCTCATTTCAAGGGAGGTGTAAATGTTTTCCCTGGAGAACCCCAGTTCGAAGAACACAGGGAGTGTAAAGCGAATCATAATAGGCGGCCCACATATTATGGTCACGGTATTTTCAGAGCTTGGCCCTACCTCTTTGCAGACCGTGGGGACAAAACCTTCTCTTCCTGTCCAGGCTTCATCACCTTTGTCTACCGTCACATACATGTCGATATCGTCTCTCTTCTCCCATGCGGCAAGTTCATCCTTGTAAATAAGGAGCCCTGGCTCTCTCGCGCCGTAAACTACTGTAATCTTTCCGAATCTTGACCGGTTGTCTTCATGTAACATATAGTTGATCATCGATCTCAAGGTTGTAAAGGCGAAACCTCCGCCAACGATAACAATGTTTTTCCCTTCCAGATATTCGATTGGCCACGAATTGCCCAGGGGACCTCTAACACCCATACGCGTACCCTCTTCAAGATCATGAAGGGCAGATGTCACAACCCCGGCCTTTTGCACGGTAAATTCGATATAGCCATCCTGGGTAGGTGACGAGGCTATACCTATGGGTGATTCACCTTTCCCAAAGATGGAAAGCTCGGCGAATTGACCCGGCAGATATTTGAAATGTTCTTCATCTTCTTTATTAATAAAGGCAAACCGAAACGTCTTGATGTCTTTCGACGTTACTTCAGTTACTATTTTTACCAGATCAACAGGCATGGGCATATATGGATTTTTCTGCATTATTATCTCCTGAAACTATAATTTCGAAATGTCCGTAACAATCTTTCTTATATCTATGTTAACCGGACAATACCTCACACACCTGCCACAACCCACACAGGCAATCTCATCAAAGTTATCCACAAAATACTTGAATTTATGCATGAGCCTCTGCCTCCACCGCTGTTTTTGCGATGTCCTCGGATTGTGTCCGGAGGTTTCCTGTGTAAACAACCAGTACATACAGGAATCCCATGTCCTTATTCTCTTTCCGTCACTACCTTTTACCTCGTCACTGATATCAAAGCAGTGACAGGTAGGACAGAGATACGTACAGGTCCCGCAGGCAAGGCAGCTCTGGTGAATCGTATCCCAGAAGGGATGTTCAAAATTATCATCGAGCCATGGCTTTATCTCCTTGCCGGGAATGTGGGATTTTATTTCTTTCTCAGCACTTTCGGAGAGTTCTTTTTTCTTCTCATCCGCTGAACCATCGGCCGCGGGTAAATCTCCTATTTTTTCCAGGAGCTTTTCACCTTTCGGGGTTATGAATTCAGCTAAATAATTATCTCCCATATCGGTCAGCAATACATCGGCACCTTCTCCCGACATGGGGTGCCCTCCCACGGAGGTGCAAAAACATGTAGAACATGGAGGATGGATGCAGGCAAGGGAAATTATTGTTGTTTTCTCCCTTTTATCTATGTAATAGGAATCTTTGTATTTTTCCTGGTCAAAGACCTTATCGAGAAGAATAAAACTTCGTGCATCGCAGGGACGTACTCCAAAAAGGACCGCCTCCTGTGCCCCTTCTTCCTCTCCTGAAAGTTCCATTCCCCTTTCCGTTCTCATGTATCTCATCATGGTTTCTGTTTTGGGAAAGAAAAAATTCTTGGGAGCATTTCTGGTATTGGAATAATCTACAAGAGGCTCCATCCCCTTTTCCAGGGTCTTGAAGAGAACGTTATCTTCGTCTTTTACCGGTGCGTAGACCAGCATCTGTTCGGAAAGCTTATTTATAATACCGGCCAGAGCATCCTTTTTAATTAATTTCTTTTCCATGTCTTCCCTTGATTAATCAGTTATTTGCTTATATAAGCGCCAAAGACTTGAGCAATGGTCTTGGGTCAACATTGTGCATCTTGAACCATGATTCAGGTCCTTCCAGACCCATTGCCAGAGCAAGGAGTTCCGTAAAATAAAATGCCGGAAGCCTCACATCTTCACTCGCTCTCATGTCCAGATTAGCAAAACAGACCGGACAGGCACAAACCAGACAATTGGCACCTGCCTCTCTTGCCATCCTCATTAACTTATCTACCAGATTAACAACTATTTCCGTCTTGCCCAGGGTCAAACTTCCACCGCAACACTCTGTCTTGTATGACCAGGGTCTCGATTCGGCCCCGATGCTTTCCATAATGCCATCCATCATATATGGATTTTCGTAATCATCAAACTCGCATATCTCGGGGGGACGCAGTAATAAGCATCCATAATATGAAACTGGTTTTAACCCTTCCAGTTTCTTCGCCGCCAGTTCACTCAACTTTTCAAGGCCAATGTCATTGTATACAACATCAATAGGGTTTCTGGTTGCAACGGTGCCATTATACTTCTTGCCAATGATGTCTTCTATTTCTGCCTTTAATTTCTCATTCTCTTTGAGGTGATATTGTGCCGACTTAAAACGGTTAAAACAGGCGGCACAGGGAACCATGATATCGAGGTTATCCGCCTCTGCCGCAATAATATTTCTCGCAGGGAGTGCAACGGATAATTTATGATTGGTCATATGAGCAGAAGAGGCGCCACAGCATGACCAATCGTCGATCTCCTGCAATTCAATCCCCAGAGCCTTACTGACAGCCCGGACCGACTGATCATATTCTTTTGCTGTAGCGTGAAGCGAACATCCCGGATAATATGAAACTTTCAACTATAGCCTCCTTCAAGATATAGCAAACAGTAACGAGTATCGTTACTATCCCTTCGTTTCTTCAAATATTTTCCTTACCGATTTTATATCCTTTGTTCTTGGGGAAAAGAGAGAAAGCTTGCCCTTCATGAACATGCTCAAACCCATCACCATATCGGAAAAATAATCACCTGATTTCAACTTGTAATTGACAATCATAAGGGGCTCATTAATACGTCCGCCCGATTTGACATTGGAAAGAAAGGCCTCATGGAATTTCAGTATATTTTTTTCCTTAACATCAACATCCGATTCTATGGCCATCTCCCTTAAGACATCCATCATCCGGGCAATATCAACCTCATTAGGACAACGTGTAACACATGTCTCACAGGAAGCGCAAAGCCAGATGGTAGAACTGTTGAGAACTTTATTCCGCATTCCCATCTGGATCATTTTAATGATCTGGTTAGGGTTATATTCCATGGCAAATGCAATGGGACATCCCGCCGTACACTTCCGGCAGTGGTAACAACTCTGTATGGGAACTCCCCCTATCCTCTCGTTTACTTCTTCCAGAAAAGTTTGCATATTTTCTCCGTTAACTTTGTTCTTCAGGATCGTAAATGAAGTCCTCTTTGTCTTCCATTAAATGCGTGCTCAGGAGAGGAGGATCATCAAGATCTGCTCCAGCCCTGTGATTAAATAACTCCAAACCATCCTTGTCCAGTTTCTTCAGGAATTTTCTCAGATCAACACCCATGGGGCATACTTCAACACAGGAACCGCAATCGACACAACGTCCCACCATGTGAAACATTCTCATAATCTGGAATACCTGGGTATCCGTCGGATCATCACCTGCCCCGACCCAGCCGGGCTGACTCTGCTCAACAAAACAGACTTTGCAGTAACACGATGGACATGTATTGCGGCATGCATAACAGCGTATACACTTTTCCATCTCTTTGGTAAAATAGGCCCATCGCTCTTCAACAGACAGTTTCTCGAATTTATTGACATCGTGATATTCTCTGTCAACGTCCATCGGCGGAGCTTCATTACCTATCATCATATCCGAAATAACAGGATTATTGAAATGACAGTTAAGGCAATTATCGGCAATAACATCCTTGAAAGGTATATCCTTATCACCACCGGCTGTTTTCACCGACATTTTATCCCCGTTGACGGAGACTTCCAATATCTCTTTATCATCTACAAGATTCGAAACCTTTCTCTTTGCCACATAACCGGTACAGGGAACACCTATAATGACGACTTCGTCCCTGCCATATTGTCTTTCCTGAAGATGAATTACCAGAGATCGCGTCGTACATCCCCTTGCCACAACACCGACAACCTTTTTCGTCTTATCTTCCGGTTTAACCCTCACCTGTGACTCTCTATGCTGATGGATGATATCGTGCACGTACTTTGCCAGATTTTGCGAACAGAAAGCATTCCAGACCAGTTTTTCTGCATCATCAGGATTTGCTATAAAGCAAGGTGATGTCTGAAGCGGAATGGTTCCCTCTTCATACCCCACAATGACATCCACTTTCTTGTCAGCTAACAGTCTTTTTGCTTCTTCTCGTAGTTGCTTTTCCACATTTTCCACTGTTTCTGATTCCTCATTCATTTTTAAAAAGTTAGCGCTTAGCTATCAGCTATCAGCTCAATTGGATTTGGATATTATATTTTTTTCTTTATCTTGCTGATCCCTGATCCCTGTTTTCTATTATATGTTCTTTACAAGTTTACTCGCCGGGCCAAGGGCCTTTACCCTTTCTGTTACTTTCGTTATAAGCTGAGCAAATCTCTCTCCCTCAGATGCCGAAACCCAGGAAAACATTGTCCTGTCCGGGTCAATTCCTATGTATGCAAGAAAGTTCTTCAGCATGGCAAACTTTCTCTTGGCAGTTAAGTTACCGGTTATATAGTGACATTCCCCCGGATGGCAACCGGATACGAGCACGCCATCCGCCCCTTCCTGAAGGGCCTTTACTATATAAAAGGGATTTACTCTCCCTGAACATGGAACCCTTATCACCCTTACGTTCGGCGGATACTGTATCCTGCTTATCCCTGCCAGATCTGCTCCTGTATAGGTACACCAGTTACAACAGAAAGCAACAATCTTCGGTTCCCAGTTTTCATTTGATTTACTTTCAGCCATATATTCTCCTGCAATGACAACACATGATTAAGGCATTTGGAAAGGTATAAAACCCATCCCCACTTATTAATTCGACAAGTTACCTAACAACGCCAGGATTCCCTCATTATCAAATCCATATAAATCAATAGCATTCATCCTGCACGATGCCGTACATACACCGCACCCCTTACAGAGAACTGCATTGACAACAGCACAGCCCTGTTCCTCATCCACTTCCACGGCGCTGAAGGGGCAATTAAGTTCGCAAAGCCCACATGCCATGCATCTGTCTTTATTTACATGGGCCGTCTTCCCTTCGGCTTCTATAAAGTCTTTACTCAGAACGATGCATGCGCGCGCGACAGCGGCATTGGCCTGCGTAATTGCCTCATCACTCAGTTTCGATGAATGAGCCATACCACACATGAACACACCATCCGTGGCAAAATCCACGGGCCGCAACTTAACATGGGCCTCAGCAAAGAAACCATCCTGATTTACCGACAGTTTCAGCATATTGCTAATGGCATGGTTTTCAGGATTCCCGACAACACCAACACTAAGTGCCAGTATATCCGTTTCAATTTCTACCGGCTCATTCAATATGGGATCAAAAACCGATACGGTTATTTTGGAACCGTTGGCTTTTACTTCGGGTTTCCTGTCCTCATCTTCATAGCAGATGAACTTGACGTTGGCCTCCCGGGCTTTTTTATAATAATCTTCCTTAAATCCGTACGTTCTGATGTCTCTATACAGTATCGTGACATCTTTATCCGGATCAGCTTCTTTTAATTTCAGGGCATTCTTGATAGCCTCGGTACAACAATACCTGCTGCAGTATGGCCTCTCGGCATTTCTCGAACCGACACACTGAATCATAACAACACTCTTTGCATCGGTAACCTTTTGGTCGTTTTTATAAATGAACGCCTCCAGCTCCCGCTGGGTAACAACGTTTTCATTCTGACCATAGAGATATTCATCTGTTTTGTTCTCGTACGCCCCTGTCGCCACGATGACTACACCATGTTCAAACTGGTACTCCTCCCCGCCGGATGCAACAGTGGTCTTGTAATTTCCTATGAATCCCTCGAGTTCTTTTATCTTTGCCCCGGTGTAAACATGTATCAAGTCACTTTTTTCAACACGTTCCAGGAGACCAGCCAGATGTTTCCTCGTATCAAGACCCTCCAGGGTATAATACAATTTCCCATAATTTCCGCCTAATTCATTCTCCTTTTCCACGATATGGGATTCAAAACCCTGATCGGCAAGGGCAAGGGCTACGGTTATACCGGCAAGTCCACCTCCCAAAATCAATGTAGCCTTATTTACGCTGAGCTGACCCGGTTTCAGGGGCTTCAGATATTCAGCCTTGGCTATTGCCATTCGCACCAGGTCTTTCGCCTTTTCCGTTGCTGCTTCCGGTTCATTCATATGGACCCATGAATTCTGGTCCCGAATATTGGCCATCTCAAACATATATCTGTTCAGACCCGCCTTTTCACAATTCTCCTGGAAAAGACCCTCATGTGTCCTGGGGGAACAGGATGCAACGACAACCCTGGTAAGATTGTGTTCCTTGATCATTTCTCCCATCTTTACCGCCGTGTCCTGAGAGCAGGTAAAAAGATTATCTGCGGCATAAACTACATTGGGAAGGGTCTTCGTATATTCCACAACCGCGGGCACGTCCACAACCCCACCAATGTTAATCCCGCAATGACAGACAAAAACTCCAATTCTCGGGCCAATGCCTCTCAAATCCATCTCAGGGGGAAGCTCTTCCACAGTAGTCATTGTACCCCGCCGGGAACCGAGCAGACCTTCCGCGCACGCTGCCGCGCCGCTTGCCTCCATAACCGTTTCAGGAATATCTTTGGGACCTCCGAATACACCACAGACAAAGACACCATCACGACTGGTCTGTACGGGATTTTCAAGGGAAGTTTTACAAAAACCGTGTTCTTCAAGTTCTATACCCAAACTTTCTGCCAGTTTTTCTGCATCTTTTGGTGGAGTCAAGCCAACTGAAAGAACAACCATATCGAATTCTTCTTCTATAAGTGACCCATCTTCGGCAACATAGGTAAAAAGAAGATTTTTCGTCTGTTGCAATTCCTTTACCGACGAGGGCATGGATCTGATATATCTGATTCCATACTCGTCCTTCGCCCTGTCTACAAAACGGTCAAAATCTTTCCCATAGGCACGCATATCCATATAGAATATTGTTGGGTCAAGCGTCTTGAGGTGTTCCTTCCCAATAATGGCCTGCTTTGTCGCATACATACAGCACACGGATGAACACCAGCTGTTCCCGCAATTCACGTCTCTTGAACCGACACACTGGATCCAGGCAATCTTTTTAGGTCCCTGACCATCGGAAAGTCTCTGAACATGACCGAAGAAGGGACCTGATGCGGACAAGATCCTCTCGAACTGAATACTGCTTATCACATTATCATATATGCCAAATCCGTACTCACCCCTTAAGTGAGCATCGAAAAGTTCAGTCCCCGGTGCAGCAATGATGGATCCTACTTCAATCTCTTCTTCCTCTTCTTTCATCTCGTGATCAATAGCGTCGGCTACACAGGCCTCAACGCATTGATAGCACTCAGAGCATATACCACAACTCAAACACCTCTTGGCTTCTCTGACTACATCTTCCTCGCTGTAGCCCACAATAACTTCTTCAAAGTTAGTTCTTCTCTCTTCCGGTTCGAGTTCAGGCATTTCGGGACGTTCTTTTTTCTCTACTGAACTTGTATCCGCTTGATCCGCAACATTTTTTGTCCAGTCTCTCTCACGGCCTAACTTGACATCCTCGCCTTTTAGATAACGATCTATCGACCTGGCCGCTTCCTTTCCGGCATTAATAGCTTCCACAGCTGTTGCCGGACCGGTTACATCGTCACCACCGGCGAAGATTCCCTCGACATTCGTCGCAAAGGTGACCGGATCGACATCAAAGGTGTTCCATTTGTTAATCGAAACGTCACTGCCCTCGGGTATAAACGAAAGGTCAGCCGCCTGACCGATAGCAGGAATGACAGCCTCCACGTCAAGAGTAAACTCCGATCCCTCAATCGGAACAGGCCGCCGCCGGCCGCTCGCATCCGGCTCGCCCAGTTCCATTCTGATACATTCAATACCCGTCACTTTACCGTTATCACCAAGTACCCTGACCGGGGCAGCAAGGAATTCCATCTTGATTCCTTCTGCAAGAGCCTCCTCGATTTCCTCATTCGCAGCGGGCATCTCGGCACGGGTTCTCCGGTAGAGAATAAATGCTTCCTTCGATCCGGTTCTCAGTGCAGTCCGCACGGCATCCATGGCAACATTACCACCACCGATAACGGCGACGCGATTCCCCAGAAATACCTTTTCACCAAGGTTTACCCGTTTCAGGAAGTCGATTCCGTGGACAACACCATCCAGGTCCTCTCCGGAAATGTCGAGCTTACTGCTTATATGTGTCCCCACGCCGAGAAACACGGCATCATAGTCTTTTCGAATATCATCAAACGCAATATCGACACCGACTTTGGTATTCAGCTTGATATCGACACCCATGTCTTCAATGGTTTTGATCTCTGCGTTGAGAACATCTTTCGGAAGTCTGTATTCAGGAATACCAATGGCCAGCCAGCCACCGGAGACAGGCTGTGCCTCGAATACGGCAACCGTATATCCTTCGATAGCCAGATAATACGCAGCGGTAAGACCCGCAGGCCCTCCACCAATAATGGCTACCTTCTTGTCTTTCTTTTCTTTGATCTCGGGTACATATTTCGTCTCATCATTCAGATCAAGATCCGCAACGAACCGTTTCAGATACATGATCGAGACCGGTTCATCGACCTCTGCCCGCTTACAGGCAGTCTCACAGGGATGAGTACAGACCCTCCCGCAGACCGAAGGAAATGGATTTTCCTGCTTTATGAGCTTGAGAG
Source organism: uncultured Syntrophaceae bacterium (assembly GCA_964552105.1). Lineage (GTDB taxonomy): Bacteria > Desulfobacterota > Syntrophia > Syntrophales > UBA6807 > CAZGAK01. The sequence continues at coordinate 1,262 of CAZKGS010000075.1, read as the reverse complement.
CTTCCTTATATTTCCCGTCTGCAATAAGGGCCACGTAACCCTGAACGCTTATATGGGTCGGGCATGCCGCCTTACATGGTGCCGTCCCGAGTTTGTCAATAGCAAACGCACTGGGAATAGCCTGGGGAAATTTCCGGTAAATAGCCTTTCTCTCTCCGAGATTCTCGTCAAATTCCGATGGAAGTGATATAGGACAAACATTGGCACAGTCACCGCATCCGGTACACTTATCAACATCTACGAATCTCGGCGCCTTTAAAAGCTTTACATGAAAGCGCCCGGGCTCTCCTTCAACAGCTTCTACAGTTCTTCTGGTCAGGATATCCACGTTCGGATGTCTACCGACTTCGACAAGCTTGGGAGACAAAATACAGGCAGAACAGTCATTGGTGGGAAATGTCTTGTCGAGCTGAGCCATGACACCACCAACACTGATGTCATTTTCGACGAGGTATACTTTCATGCCCGAATTTGCAAGGTCAAGGGAAGCCTGTATACCTGCTATACCCGAACCCACAACCATTACAGCACCGACTTTTTCACTATCTTTTAACACTATATTCACACCTCAGATTTAATGTCTTTGTATAAGTGATTGAGAAAAGAACAATGATAAACTTACAATCGCTGAGTCGCTAACAAAATTTCTTTTTTATGTCAAGGTATATTTGCCGCTTCCGCTATCTTTTTCCAGACCGCCTCTTTTCCATAACCTGTCCTGGCAGAAAAAAGGACGATCTCATCATAGCCCGCTCCGCTAAAATATTCTGATATTTTTTTAAGGCGGGTCTTTATCTGGTTTTTTGAAAGCTTATCTGTTTTCGTCAGGACAAAGAGAAAGTTTACGGCATAATAATCAAGCCAGTTAACGAAAGAAAGGTCCTCTTCCGAAGGATCCCTTCTTATATCAAGAATCGCGATAACAAGGCGTAAATTCTGTCGTTCTTTCAAATATTCCTCCACCATGGGTCCCCAGTTCTTCTTGACAGAAAGGGGAACCTTTGCAAATCCATAACCGGGAAGATCAACAAAAAAAAGCTGATTATTTATCTTGAAAAAATTGATAAGGCGGGTCTTTCCGGGAGCGGCACTTGTGCGGGCAAGCCTTTTTCTGTTTATAAGTGTATTGATAAGTGAGGATTTCCCCACATTTGATCTGCCTGCAAAGGCTATCTCCGGAATCAAAACATCCGGATATTGAGAAGGGTTGGTGGCACTTGTTGTGAACTCCGCCGATGTAACTTTCATAAACGATGCAACCT